>JAACVA010000141.1:6760-7751 GCA_009992615.1 Rhodobacterales bacterium | reverse complement strand
TGAACCTCGCCGATTTCTTCCGTGCCAACAACACCAGCTATGAGCCGGTTCCGATCGAGACCAACGCCGAGGCGATCCAGCAGTATCTGGCCGGCGCCTGTGACACCTATACCACCGATGCGTCGGGTCTGGCCGCCAGCCGCGCCACCTTTGAGGTGCCGGGTGATCACGTTGTCCTGCCCGAAATCATCTCGAAAGAGCCGCTTGGCCCGCTCGTTCGCCACGGCGACAACGACTGGGGCGACATCGTGCGCTGGACGTTGAACGCGCTGGTTGCCGCCGAAGAATATGGCGTCACCTCGGCCAATATCGGTGAATTGTCGGCCGCACCTGGCAGCAACCCGGAAATCAACCGGCTGTTGGGCACCGAAGGCGAACTTGGCGCGATGATCGGCCTGTCCGGCGATTGGGCGAAGAACGCGATTTCCGTCGCGGGCAACTATGGCGAAATCTTCGAAAAGAACATTGGCGAATCGACACCGATCGGCATCGCACGTGGTTTGAACGCTCAGTGGATAAATGGTGGTCTGCTGTATGCACCGCCATTCCGCTGAAATCTGAACGGGGCGGGCGCGGATCCTTCCGCGCCCGTTTCACACGATACCGTCAATAACAGGTCCGGGCACCCAGAGCGGTTCATCCGCCACGCCAGAACCCGGCCCGCCACAGGGATGGCACCATGACAGCAATCACCGATCCCCAGCGGGAGTCGTTTCGGCTTTCGATGCTGCTCAGCGATACGCGCTATCGCTCTTATACGTTCCAATTCATTGCCCTGCTCTGTCTGATCGCCGCCATGGCGTTTCTGGGTATGAACCTGCTGAGCAATCTGGCAGCACAGGGGCTGAACATTTCCTATGATTTCCTGAATTCGCCATCGGGATATGACATCAATCAGCGCCCAATTCCCTATGACAGTCAAAGCACCCACATGCGCGCCGCCATGGTGGGCATTCTGAACACGCTGATCGTTGCGGTTCTGGCCTGTGTC
>JAACVA010000141.1:591-6567 GCA_009992615.1 Rhodobacterales bacterium | reverse complement strand
GCTGGATTCGCGCGATCATGATATCGAAACCGCCGCTTGTACCGATGGCCATCATCGCCAGCATCATCATCGCGGCAGTTGCCCATCTGATCGTCATGCGGTCGTCTTTCGGGGTGCTGGTGCGCGGGGTGGGTGGCAATGCCCGGTCGGTTCAGCGGGCGGGCTGGTCGATCATCGCCGCGCGGGCCGGAGCCTATGCCATGGCCGCGACATTCGCCGTGGCCGCGGGCATCGCTCTGGTCGGGCTGACGACATCGGCCGATGCCAATATCGCCCTGCGCTATACGCTGTTGTCGATTGCCGGGGTAATTCTCGGCGGCGGCGAATTCATCGGCGGGCGCGTTTCGGCCATCGGGGCGGTGATCGGCGCTTTGACGCTGACGCTGGCAGGATCGTTCCTGTCGTTCCTGCGCATTTCATCCGACTGGCAAATCGGCGCGCAGGGGATGATCCTGATTGCGGTTCTCGGGCTGCGCCTGCTTCTCAACCGGTTCGAGGTGAAACGCTCATGACCCTTTTGCGCAAACCGTGGATATGGTCATTCGTGGCCGCCGGCGCGGTCTGGATCGTCACCGTGCTGGCCACCGGCGGCTCCAGCAGCCTGGGCCTGTCGCAGGCCGCGCTGACCTTTGCAGCCTTCAGCGTGATGGTGGGCACCGGGCAGATGTTCGTCATCACTCTTGGCCCCGGCAACATCGATCTGGCGGTTCCCGCCACGATGACCCTTTCGGGCACCGTCGCGTTGAAGTTCATGGCCGAGAACAACGGGCTGATCCTGCCGGGGCTGGGCATTGCGGTTCTGATCGGCCTGTGTGTCGGGATCAGCAATTATGTGCTGATCAAGGCGTTGCGCATCCCGCCGATCATCGCCACCCTGTCGCTCAGCTTTATCGTGCAATCCAGTGCGATCTGGACAAACCGGGGGCTCCGGGTCAAACCACCCTCGGCCATGGCCGATTTCACCACCGATCTTACCCTTGGCATTCCCAATCTCGCGCTGATCGCGCTGGCCGTCACGGTTGCCGCCTGGTTCCTGCTGAACCGCAGTATCTATGGGCGCTGGATTTCGGCGATCGGGCAAAGCCTGCCTGCGGCGCGCATGGCCGGGATTCCGGTGGATGGGGTGCGCCTTGCCACCTATGTTCTGTGCGCCATCCTGGCTTCTGTCACCGGCTATCTGCTGGCCTGTTTTTCCGGCGGTGCGGCGTTGAACATGGGGGCCGAATATCTGTTGATGTCAATTGCCGTCGTCGTCATAGGCGGCACCGCTGTCGCCGGGGGCGACAGCAATGTGCCCGGCATCTGGGGCGCGTCGCTGTTCATGTTTCTGGTTGTGTCCATGCTCAATACATACGGGTTCGGGGCCGGTTTCAGACTGATTCTGACGGGTCTGATCATCATCACCGTGATCCTTGCCGCGTCTGGCCGACAGGCACGCATTCAATAGGAAGGTTCCACCATGACCGTCTTTCAACAATTCGACCGACGTTTCCGCGATCTTCACGTGCCCAGTGCCGCCTTGGATCGTCTGGTCACAGGCTGTCGCTGGGCCGAGGGGCCGGTCTGGTTTGCCGATCTCAACTGTCTGGTGTTCAGTGACATTCCGAACCAGCGTATCCTGCGCTGGACGCCCGATGCGCTGGACGGTGGCGGCCTGAGCGTCTTTCGCGCGCCATCGCATTTCGCCAATGGCCACACCCGTGACCGGCAGGGTCGGCTGGTCAGTTGCGAACATGGCACACGCCGCGTGACCCGAACCGAACCTGACGGGGCGATCACCGTACTGGCCGATCAATTTAACGGCAAGCCCCTGAATTCGCCCAATGACGTGGTGGTCAAATCGGATGGCAGCATCTGGTTCACCGATCCGACCTATGGCGTGCTGTCGGATTACGAAGGCTATCGCGCCGAACCGCAACAAAGCGCGCGCAACGTGTTTCGCCTTGATCCCGACACCGGCGGTCTCGCGTCGGTGGCCGATGATTTCAATCAGCCCAACGGCCTGGCCTTTTCGCCCGATGAACGCCAGCTCTACATCGCCGACAGCGCAGCCAGCCACGACCCCGATCTGCCCCGCGTGATCCGTGTGTTTGACGTGCAGGGCGCGCAGCTGAGCAATGGACGGAACTTTTGCGAGATCGACAGTGGCATCCCGGACGGCATCCGTACCGATATTTTCGGAAACCTCTGGTCAAGTGCCGCAGACGGCGTGCATTGCTTTGCCCCCGACGGCACCCTGTTGGGCAAGATACTTGTGCCTGAAATGGTGGCAAACCTGTGTTTCGGCGGGCCGCGCCGCAACCACCTGTTCATCGCTGGAACCACCTCGGTGTACCGCATTATCCTGGCGACGACCGGGGCGCAAACCCCGTGACCGGCTTGCAAGCCAAAGCTGCGCCCCGTTTGCCCGGCTCACCGCCCGCTTTCAGACATTTCCGATGATGCAACTGCGGACGGTTCTGTGACAGGCGGCCCGTCTGCCTGAAACCGGTGAACCGGGCGCAAAGCCGCGCCCGATCTTTCACATTTGACGCTGGGCGTGGCCCATGGCGCGGGTCAGGTCATGCACCGCCGTCTGCGCCATCGAGCGCGGCACGATCAGGCGCAGGGCATCACCCGACAGGCGGGTGATGCTGGCCTGCACATGGCCCAGCAGGCTGCGCGCTGTGTGGCCGGGGGGAAACGCCGCCGGGCGCGTGTCGATGGGGCACAGGCGCGCCAGCACCTTGTCGCCGCCCTGCCCCGTCAAATCGAGCACCGCCCAGGCGTCCGACTGATCGACCATGGCGGCGTGGCGCGTGGCGGGCGGATCACCCAGCACCAGCGCCATGTCGCGCCCCGCCCAGATGGCCAGGGTATCGCCCTGCGCCGTGGTGCGGTTGGGCGCGGGAAAGGTGAACCCCATGTCGCGCGACACCGCGTCATCCTGTCCGGCAAAGGGCAGGACGGCGGTAATCGCCAGTGGCGTCACCTCGGCCAGGGTCAGGCCTGCGATGGTGGCGGGCAACAGCCCCTCGGCGGGGGTTCGGGCGATCAGGCTAACCACGCAAACGCTCTCCTTTCGGGTCATGGGCCACCGGATCGGTGACGCTGCACAGGGTATCGTGGCCACGCAAGGCATCGACCAGCCGCACCTGTTCACCGATCCGGTCCGCCCCTCGCGTCAGGAAGGCCAGGCACAGGTTGCTGTTCAGCGTCGCCGACCAGCCGACCGATGTGACATACCCTTCGTCATACTCGCGCACCGCCGCCGCGCCGGGGGCAAACAGATGCGCCCCGGCACTGACCGGCGCTGTCGGGTCGAGCGGGCGCAACCCCACGAGGCGCGGGCGTGCCGGGTCGCTCAGCCCGGGGCGGGCGGCCATCACCTTGCCGATGCAATCCTTTTGCGGCGCCAGCATCCGCGCCATGCCGATATCACCGGCGGTGCTGCGCCCGTCGATTTCGGCGTGGGTGATGTGGCCCTTTTCCAGACGCAGTACGTTCAGCGCCTCCATGCCATAAGCCCCCCCGCCCAGTGTTTCGGCCTGTGCCACCAACAGCCGGAACAGCGCGGCACCGTGGCGGGCGGGCACGGCAATTTCATACGCATGTTCCCCCGAAAACGAAATGCGGAACAGCCGCCCCTTTACCCCGGCCAGCGTCACCGCCCCGCAGGCCATGAACGGAAAGGTGGCATTGTCGATCGGATCATCCAGAAGCGTGTTCAGTAAATGACGCGCCTTTGGCCCGGCAATGGCGAACTGCGCCCAGTGTTCGGTCACCGAGGTGAAGCGCAGGTTCAGATCGCGGCGCAGAACTTGCGCGACGAAATCCAGATGCTTTATCACCGCCGCCGCCCCGGCGGTTGTCGTCGTCATCAGGTAATGACCGGGGGACAGACAGGCGCTGGTGCCATCGTCCATCACATGACCATCCTCGCGCAGCATCAGGCCATAGCGGACGCGCCCCGGCTGCAAGGTGCTGAACCTGTTGGTATAGACGAAATCAAGGAACGCGGCGGCATCGGGGCCCTGAATGTCGATCTTGCCCAGCGTGGACACGTCGGTGACCCCCACAGCACCCCGCACCATCGCCACCTCGCGGTCACAGCTTTGCCGCCAGGTGGTTTCACCCCGGCGCGGGAAATACCCGGGCCGATACCACAGCCCCACCTCGACCATCGGCGCCCCCATGGCAATGCTGGCCGCGTGCGAGGTGGTGAAACGCTGTGGTGCGAACCCGACACCGCTGCCCCCCGCCCCCAGCGTGGCAATGGCCACCGGCGTATAGGGCGGGCGAAACGTGGTGGTGCCGGTGGCGGCAATGCTGCGCCCCGTGGCATCGGCCAGAACGGCCAGGGCGGTGACGTTGCTGCCCTTGCCCTGATCGGTGGCCATGCCTTGGGTGGTATAGCGTTTCATATGCTCGACGCTGCGGAAATTTTCCCGCGCAGCCAGTGCGACGTCCTTGGTCGTCACGTCGTTTTGCAGATCCAGCCAGGCCCGCCCCTTGCCCGGCACCTGCCAGAAGGCGGTGATGCAACAGGCGGCATCCTCGGCCTCGGGCAGATCCGCAGGCGTCGCGCTGATCCCCAGATCGTCCAGCGCATCATGTGCCGCCCGCACCCCGGTGGACAGCGCCCCGTGGGTGGTGAACACCCCCGCCGCCGCCCCGGCCACGCGCAGGCCCGGCACCGCCGCCTCGGGCGGCACAAAGGCGGCGATGTCGTCGCGCCAAACGGGCCGTGCGCCCATGTGACAGGTCAGATGCACCGCCGGGTTCCAGCCCCCCGACACGGCCAGCGTATCGACGAACACATCGCGCTGTCCGCCCGCGTGGCGCAGGCTGATCGAGCGCAGGCCCAGCCGTCCGCTGGTGCCGGTCA
Organism: Rhodobacterales bacterium; assembly: GCA_009992615.1. GTDB lineage: Bacteria > Pseudomonadota > Alphaproteobacteria > Rhodobacterales > Rhodobacteraceae > Oceaniglobus. The sequence continues at coordinate 1,700 of JAACVA010000141.1, read as the reverse complement.
CCGCCCCTTCGGTATAGACCGGCCAGTCACCGGTGCTGGCCGGTGCCTCGGGGCGGGTGTCGATGACACAGGCCACCCGCAGCCCCGCAGCCGCCATGTCGCGCGCCGTGCAATGGGCGTGATCGTTGTTGGCAAAAACCGCAACAGACCGCCCCGCCGCAACGCCGTAACGGTGCAGATACCCGCGCACCGCCCCGGCCATCATCACCCCCGGCCGGTCGTTGCCCGGAAAGGCGATGCCGCGTTCCAGCGCACCGGCACACAGTACCGCGCGCCGGGCGGCAATGCGCCAGAATGTCTCGTGCGCGACGCCGGGCGCGCCACGCTGCACCGCGCCATAGGTGCCGCCGTCATAGGCCCCGGTGACCGTACAGCGCACCAGGCGGCGCAGGTTGGGCAGGCTGTCCAATTCGTCCAGAACCCCCGCCACCCAGGCGTGCCCGGCCATGCCGCCCACCCCCTCCTTCTCGTCCAGCAGCCGCCCCCCCATGCGATCCCGCTCATCCGCCAGGATAACATCGGCCCCCGCCCGCCCCGCCACCAGCGCCGCCATCAGCCCGGCAGGCCCACCGCCGATCACCAACAGATCACAAAACCCGAACACCTTGTCGGACTCATCCGCCGCCGCCACGCCCGACAGCGCCCCCAGACCGGCGGCGCGGCGGATCACCGGTTCATACAGCTTTTCCCAAAAGGCGCGGGGCCACATGAAGGTCTTGTAATAGAACCCCGCCGACAGGAACGGCGACACCAGGTCGTTCACCTGCATCGCGTCAACGGCCAGACTGGGCCAGCGGTTCTGGCTGACCGCCTCCAACCCTTCGAACAGCTCGACCATGGGCGCGCGCGCATTGGGTCGTTGCGCCGCGCCGCGCCCAACGGTGACCAGGGCGTTGGGTTCGTCCGACCCCGCCGTCACCACGCCGCGCGGGCGGTGGTATTTGAACGACCGGCCCATCAACCGCACCCCATTGGCCAACAGCGCCGAGGCCAGACTGTCGCCCGCCAACCCGTCGTAAGCCACCCCGTCAAAGTTGAACCGCACCTGTTGTGCCGCGTTCAGCAATCCGCGCCCGGGCACCCTCATCCCAGAACCACCGACAACACAG
>JAACVA010000141.1:0-582 GCA_009992615.1 Rhodobacterales bacterium | reverse complement strand
CCGTATCCCGCTCAACCACCAGCCAGGCGCAACAGCCCGCGCCATGATACCACAGGTCACGCGTGACCCCGGCGGGGTTGTCGCGCAGGTGCAGATAGCTGTCCCAGACATCTGCACCCGCATCGGGCGCCGGACGATCACACAGCACTGCCGCACCGGTATAGGAAAACTCGCGCAGATCGCGCGCACCACACAAAGGACAGGTCAACCGCATCGCACCGAACCCCTGCTCTTTCTTGCTGAAAATACCTCCGCCGGAGGCTCCTGCCGCGCGCAACACGCTCTAGTGCAGGTTGTGTTGCGCACCTGTGCCCTCCTCATCCATCAACCCCGCGCCGGTGCGGAACCGGTCCAGCCGGAACCGCGCCGCGGTTTCATGGGGCCGGTCGGTGGCCAGCAGATGCGCAAGGGCAAAGCCCGACGCCGGCACCGCCTTGAACCCGCCATAGCACCAACCGCAATCCAGGTAGAGCCCGTCAATATCCGTCCGGTCGATGATCGGTGATCCGTCGGGCGTCATGTCCATGATCCCGCCCCAGGATCGCAGCACGTTGGCATGGCCGATCACCGGCATCAGCGTCA
>JAACVA010000140.1:1107-9404 GCA_009992615.1 Rhodobacterales bacterium | reverse complement strand
CCGAACGTACCGACAAGCTGCCGCCCATCAAGGAAACAAGGCGGCGGGTGATTTCAAGACCCAGACCTGTACCGCCAAGGTGGCGGCCATCTTCCGTCACCACCTGATCGAAAGCTTCGAAAATGGTGGCGATGCGTTCGGGCGGTATGCCAATGCCACTGTCCTCGATCTCAAACAGCACGCCAGGCTGGTCGCGCCGGGGCGACAGGCGAAGCGCGATATGACCCTGCGGCGTGAACTTGATTGCATTGCCGACCAGATTGATTAGAATCTGGCGCAACCGTGGCCCATCGGCGCGCCAGATCGCCGGCATGTCAGGCGCCACCGACACCCGCAGATCCAGACCGGCCTGCCGCGCCCGGTGGCTTAACAGTTGATGGATCTCCTGCGCCATATGGGGCAGATCGACAGGTCCAGTCACCAAATCGACCCGACCCGCCTCGATCTTTGAAAAATCAAGAACATCCCCCACGACTTCGATCAGCGCGGCGCCGGAATCAAGGATCGTTTTTGCGAACAGTTCCTGTTTGCCCGAAAGACCGCTTTCGACCAGAAGTTCGGCCATTCCGATAATACCATTCATCGGAGTGCGGATTTCATGTGTCATTGCCGCCAGAAATGTGGATTTCGCGCTGCTGGCCAGTTCCGCGCAACGGCGCGCTTTGTCCAGTGCAACGGTGCGTGCCTGAAGATCGGTCACATCGGTATGTACCAGAACGAAACCACCCGATGGCCGGGCAGTGGCGCGCACCGAATAGCTGCGCCCTGTGGAAGGCACCTGCATCATGACCGGATCGCCGGTGTTCAAGCGCGCCTCGACAAGCTGAAAATCTTCCCGGCTTGAGGCATCGCCGCGATCACGCAACAGCGTCAGAACGTCACGCATCACCATGCCCGGTGCAATTTCGTCCTCGCGCAGGTTGAACAGACGGCGATAGGCGGGGTTGACCACCTCGACCAATTTGTCTTCGTCGATCAACCTGTTGCCAGTGGTCACCAACAGACCTTCGCCCATTGCCTCGACCACTTCACTCAGCAGATCGCTGGCCTGTTGCGCCGAACGGCGGGCCAGATCCAGCGCGCGGCGCTGATCCTCGATGTCCGTCACATCGGTCAGCGTTACGATCGCGCCGGTGTCAGAACGGTGTGTCGTATGATAAATCACGCTGTGCCCTGTGCCCCCCGGGCGCAACAGGACGGGCCGCGCCGCCTGGGCCGCCGCGCGGGTGCCGAGAACACCATGGGGCAAACCTTCAAAATCTCCACGGTTATCACAATAATCGAATATTGCGTCGACGGGAAGCCCCGGCTGTACCAGGACCCGTGGCACGTTCATCAGATCGCAAAAGCGCGGATTGCTCAACAGGATGTGCGCCCGTCCGTTCGGCCCCACATCATAGACGATCAGCCCCTGATCCATGCTGTTCAGCACGCCGGCCAGCAGCCGATAGGATTGGTTCAGGGCGTCGGTACGCGCCTCGACCTTGCGCTGCAACTCGGCGGTGTGGCCCAGAAGATCGCGCTCGGACCCGAGCGAGAGGTTGCCATTGTGAATCGCCGCCGACAAAAGCATCGCCATCCCCTGATACCCGCAGAACAGCCCGGCCTCGTCAAACACCGGATCGCCACTGGTGCTGACCCAAGCCTGATGGTTGTTTGTGAAAGTGTGGCGATAGGTGAAATCGCGAAACGGTTCGTGCGCCTCGATACAGCGCAGATGCGCCTCGCCCTCGGGGGTATAGGCCGCCAACCCGACGATGAAGTCCCGGCGCGACCGGCCCAGATAATCGGAAGGCCGGGTTCCGGTATGGCGGAACAGCTGTTCGGAAAGACCGGTGAACAGATGATCGGCATCGGTTGTCCAGAACCAGACCGGCGCAGTGTCCAGCATGGCCCGAACCGGGGCGGGCACGTTTTCCAGGGCCTCCGAAAAAGCCGCCGTCGTGCAGGGCCGTGCCGTTACCCTTTCCGTCACCTATACCCCTTTCATTTCGACGCATCTTCACTCTGGTCTGTCAGTATTAAAACATGTTTAACTACACTCCGCCACGGCATCGATTTCGCGCTGCGGTGCCCAGTCGAAAGGACCATTCAAACATGTCTGCATTGAAGATCAAAAAGGGAACTTCGCGTCACTCGGCCTATGATTTGCGCGATCCCAATTCCGATGTGATCGAATGCCACACCCTGGCCGTGATCGTCGACAACGAGGCAGGCGTGCTGGCGCGGGTGATCGGCCTGTTTTCCGGGCGCGGCTACAACATCGAAAGTCTGACCGTAGCCGAGATCGACTATACCGGCCACCGCTCGCGGATCACCATCGTCACCCGCGGCACCCCGGCGGTGATCGAGCAGATCATCGCACAGCTGGGGCGCATCGTGCCGGTGCACGAGGTGCACGACCTAACGGTGGAAGGACCCAGCGTCGAGCGTGAGCTGGCGCTGTTCAAGGTGGCGGGCACCGGCGAAAAACGGGTCGAGGCGCTGCGCCTTGCCGACATATTTCGTGCCAATGTGGTCGATTCGACCCTTGGCAGCTTTGTCTTCGAGATCACCGGCACGCCTGAAAAGATCGATGCCTTTGCCGAGCTGATGCGCCCTCTCGGGCTGGTCGAGGTCGCGCGCACCGGTGTGGCCGCTCTGAGCCGCGGTGCCAGTGACATCTGAAATTTCCGCCGCAAGCCGTTAAATAGCTGAAGATGGCGGTCAGAGGTGGTCGCGGAAATTCGGGCCAGTCGTTAAGGTGGATCGCATGACGAGAGAAGTGATCCAGAATGAAGAAACGAAAGAACCACTCGCCGGAATTTAAGGCCAAGGTCGCGCTTGAAGCGATCCGTGAGGAGCTAACGTTGGCCGAGTTGTCCAAGAAGTACGGCGTTCATCCCACCCAGATTGGCACTTGGAAACGGGCGGCGATAGAGAATATGGCGACGGCCTTCACACGCCGAGGTTCAGCCCCTGAACAGGTAAGCACGGCTGACGTCGATCATCTGCATTCGAAGATTGGCCAGCTGGTGGTGGAGCGGGATTTTTTAGCCGAAGCCTCGCATCAGTTGATCGGGACGCGAGGCAAAAAATGGTGAGCCGGGATCACAAGTTAAGTATGCGTAAACAGTGCGAACTGTTGCAGCTTTCGCGGTCGCGACTTTACTATCGGCCCGTCGGCGAGAGCGCCGAAAACCTGCAGTTTATGGAAATCATCGACAAGCAATTCCTGGAAACTCCTTGGTATGGGTCATGCCAAATGGCGCGCTTTATGCAGCGTAACAACCACAAATGCGGCCGTCACAGGGTACGCCGGTTGATGCGCCTCATGCGATTGGTGCCAATCTATCAGGAACCCAACACAAGTAAAAAGCACCCACAGCACAGGATCTGGCCATACTTGCTGCGGAACGTGGTGATCGACCGCCCAAACCAGGTCTGGTGCGCTGATATTACCTACATTCCTATGCGGCGTGGTTTTCTGTAACTCGTGGCGATCATGGACTGGTACAGCCGCAAGGTTTTGGCATGGCGGTTGTCAAATAGCATGGACGCCGCATTCTGCGTCGAGGCGCTGAAAGAGGCCCTGAGCAAGCACGGCACGCCAGAGGTATTTAACACAGATCAGGGCAGCCAATTCACCAGCGGCGATTGGATCGGCGTCCTGACCGACGCGAAGATCAAGGTCAGCATGGACGGAAAAGGCGCGTGGCGTGACAATCGTATGATCGAGCAGCTCTGGCGGTCATTGAAATACGAAAGTGTCTATCTGCATGCCTTTGAAAAAGGCTCAGGTGCAAAGGCCGGGATCGGCAAATGGTTGACCTATTACAATTTCGAGCGCCCGCACTCGACCCACGGCATCTTGACCCCTGACGAAGCCTATGCCAGCAAAACAGAACAAATGAGATTAGCAGCCTAAATGAAAACCTGATCCATCTTAGCAAGGCTGCAAACTGGTCGAAAAAGCAGGACCACCTCTGTAATCCCCGATATGGCTGTTGGTGACGCAGCTGCCCAACCCAATTTCGGTATAGGCACCAAAGGTGCTGTTGGTCAGGGTGCACCCCTCGTGAAACAAGGGTGCGTCATGTTTCAGGCGCGCCATGTCAGTCCTTGCGGCCAATCAGTTTGCCGCGCAGCCAGCCCGAAAAGCTATCCATGATCATGACCATACCGACGATCAGGATGATATAATAGGCGACCTCTTCCCAGTCCTTTTGCGTCTGGATCGCCTGGGTCAGCATCAGACCAATGCCGCCGCCGGTGATCGCGCCGATGATCGTGGCGGAGCGGGTGTTGGACTCGAGGAAATAGAGGATCTGGCTGAGCAGGATCGGAACAATCTGCGGGATCACGCCAAAGCGGTAGCGTTGCAGCGGCTTGGCCCCGGTGGAGGCCACGCCCTCGATCTGCTTTTCATCAACGTTTTCCAATGCTTCTGAAAATATCTTGCCGAAGGTGCCGCTGTCGGTGATGAGAATTGCCAACGCGCCGGTCAGAGGGCCGGGGCCAAATGCGCGGGCCAGCACGACCGTCCAGATCAGCGCGTCAACACCGCGCACGAAGTCGAAGATGCGACGCGTGCCGAAGCGCAGCGCACCAAACGGGGAAAACCGCTTGGCCGCGACAAAGGCCAGTGGAAGGGCGATCATCGCAGCCCCGAATGTGCCAAGGAAGGCCATCAGGATCGTCTCGCCGATGGCCCAGGCCACGTCCTTGTGGCGCCACATGCCATTGTTCCAGAAATCCGACATGGCGCCCGAGATGTTGGGGCGGTCCGGGTCGATGCGGTCGCCAAGCGCGATCTCGGTAAAGCTGCGGTTGTGATAGGGGCTGTCGAGGGTGAACCAGAACAGCTCCCATCCGGGGAAGTAGCGGAACACCTCTGTGCGGGTGCGCGTCATCGTCACACGACCGGCATCGGTTGTGATCGTCATGCGCTGGTCTGACAGATTGATCCACTCGGGGACCGGTTCGGACAGGTTGGTGTTCAGGCTGCCATCGACCAGCTGCGCCTCGATGGTGCCGAAGCCGGGCACGTCATAGGCCACGGCGTTGTCCGGCAGAAAGCGCACCACGTGGCCGTCTTCGAGGTCGATCACCAGTTCGCTGTCTTCGTCGCCCGTGACCCAAGCGGGGCGCGTACCATCTTCGTAGGCGCCCTTGCGCTCGCCCTCGATGGCATAGGTGGTGCCACCGCGGCGGTTGTCGCGGGTCACGTGGGTCTTGTAGGACCAGCTGTCCGAGGCAAGTATGACCGCGTTCTTGCTGCTTGCGCGTTGCGCCAGGCCGACTACGTCAAAGGCGATGGCGATGTAGACGAGGTAGGCCACGATGATCGCCGGAACGGCAAAGGCGGTCAGGCGCTTGCGCCGGAACAGAGCGTCGGCCAAAGTCTTGGCGGATCCAAGGGATGCGGTTGCGTCGGTCATGGTCACTGTCCCTCGGTCAGTTTGTTGCGGTAGCGGCTGGAAATCTGGTCGAAGAACACGATGGCGCCGAACAGCAGGACAAAAATCGCCGCCGCCTCGTCAAAGCGCCCCGGCCCCCAGGCCATGGCGTTGCGCAGCTCGAAACCAAGACCACCCGCGCCGACAAAGCCCAGGATCGCCGAGGCGCGGATGTTGATTTCAAAGCGCAGCAGCGTGTAGCTCAGGAAATTCGGCGCGACCTGCGGCAGCACGCCCAGCCACATTCGTTGTGTCCAATTGGCGCCTGTCGAGGTCAGTCCTTCGACCGGTTTGAGATCGACGTTTTCCGCCGCTTCGGAATAAAGCTTGCCAAGCGCACCCGCCGTGTGCAGCGCGATGGCGATCATCGCAGGCACAGGCCCGCCACCCAGAATGAAGATCAGCACCAGCGCGATCACGATTTCAGGCACCGCGCGCAGAATGTCCATCAACCGGCGGAACACCGGGATCAGGCGCGGCCAACGGGCCAGCCCGCGCGTCGACAGCAGCGACAGGATCAGGCCCACCATTGCCCCGATCAGGGTCGAGACGGCGGCAATGTTTATCGTCTCCATCAACGCTGGAAAATACTTGACCAGCAGACCGGGCAAGTTGGCCCGCTTTTCCCATGCTTCGGACACGACATCCGCCGGGAAATCCAGCATCTGCCGCCAGCCGTCCCAGAAGCCGCCAGCGTTGCGATCATCTGCGATCACGAAGCCTGACACCATCAGCAGGCTGAAAATCGCAAGCGTCAGTCCGCCATACATGCGGCGGCGACGCACCTGCACCATGTAGCTGTCCTGAATGCGGTCGATCGCGCGGCGGGTCGGTGCTGAAATCGTGGCATCGGTCATGGGTCACTCCAAAAAAGACGGGGCAGCGGTCTGCGCTGCCCCGGTCCGTGTTCGTGTCGATCAGTTGCCCTGAACGGCCTGACGCACCGCGATGATGCCTTTGTAGGCATCATGCGTGATCGGCATGAAACCCGAGGTATCGCCAGCGGCCATGTTGTAGGCGCATTGTTCGTCCTTGCCGTGCAGCTCATTGAGGAACCGGGTCACGTCGGCCTTGACCTGCTCGGGCAGGGCGCGGCGCAGAACGATCGGGCCTTCCGGGATCACTTCGGATTTCCAGATCTGGACCAGGTCGTTCATGTCGACGAGGCCCGAGTCGGATGCCTTGCGCAGCGCGCCCGAGTTGTAGCCGTCCAGCCATTCGCCCTGGCCGTCGGCCCAGGTTACGCCTGCATCCACATCGCCATTGGCAACAGCGACGATGGTCTGTTCGTGACCACCGACAAAGCGGACTTCACCGAAGTAGTCGCCCGATTCCATCGTGGCGCCAATGGCTTCGGGAATTTCGACCGACGGGATCAGGAAGCCGGAGGTGGAGTTCGGATCACCAAAGGCAAAGACCTTGCCCTGCATGTCGGCGAGCGATTTGATGCCGCTGTCGGCACGGGCAAAGCCGATGGAGTGATAGCCGTAGGAGCCGTCAAGGTTGGTCTTGACCAATATCACGTCAACCGCTTCGGGATCGGTCATGTAGGTCTTGGCATAGGACGATGCGCCCAGCCATGCCATGTCGATGGTACCGCCCAGCAGGCCCTGGATTACACCGTCGTAATCGGCGGGGGTGAAAATCTTGGTTTCGACGCCAAGCAGGTCTTCAATATAGGCGCGCACGCATTCGTTGGAATTCATCCGGTCCTGTGCGTTTTCGCCGCCAAGGATGCCGATGCGGAATTCGGTGATGGCGTGACCGTCGGCGAAGGCCGCGGTGCTGAGGGCTGTAGATGCGGCAAGCGCAAGTGCGATGGTCTTTTTCATCTGTCTCTCCATTGGATACGATGAGGGTAAGGACCCGCCAGAGCGGGGTGGAAACTGGCTCAGGCCGGAACCAGCACTGCGGCGGTCCTGTCCAGTGTTTCGATGGCGGTGGATGTGGCGGCTTCGGAAAAATCCGCGCCAGCGCCGTAGATATCGCGGGCGACACCGGTCGTCAGTTGATCGGGACGTCCGTCGAAAACGATGCGCCCGTCGCGCATACCGATCACCCGGTCGCAATAGCGGCGCGCGGTGTCGAGGGTATGCAGGTTGGCGATGACCATGCGCCCGTCTTCTTCGTGAATGCGGCGCAGCGCATCCATCACGATCTGGGCGTTCATCGGGTCGAGGCTGGCGATCGGTTCGTCGGCAAGAATGATGCTGGGATCTTGCATCAGGGCGCGCGCGATCGCGACGCGCTGCTGCTGGCCACCCGACAGTGCCTCTGCGCGTTTCGGGGCCTGTTCCGCGATGCCGAGACGGTCGAGGATTTCGATGGCTTTATGAATATCCTCTTTGGGGTAGAGATTGAACATCGTCGCAAAAGTCGAGCGGCGGTTCAGCGTGCCATGCAGCACGTTCGACACGACATCCATGCGCGGGACAAGGTTGAACTGCTGAAAGATCATCGCGCAGTGCGATTGCCACTCACGCCGGGCCGCGGCCTTGAGCGAAGAGATTTTGCGGCCTTCGAACAGGATCTCGCCCTCGCTGGCATCGCTGAGACGGTTGAGCATCCGCAGAAGTGTGGATTTCCCGGCACCGGAACGGCCGATAATGCCGATCATCATGGGCTGGTCGACGTTGAAGGTCACGGCGTCAACAGCGATCTTGTCGCCAAACCGCTTGGTCAGTGACTTGAGTTCCAGCATCGTATCCCCCTATGTTGACGCGGCTGGTAGAGGGGCGATGCAAAGCTATTGCGACAGTTTTACATCGAGTTTGAGAATTTCACGAAACAGTTCTGTGACGGGCAGGGTTACGATCCACGCGCTTGCGGTTGCTGCGGATGGAACACATATCCACTGAA
>JAACVA010000140.1:0-858 GCA_009992615.1 Rhodobacterales bacterium | reverse complement strand
GCGAGCTGGCCAAGAAATACGACATTCATCCGACGATGATCAGCGGCTGGAAGACAGCGGTGATCGAGAACATGGCTTCGGCGTTTGATGGCAAGATGCCCGCTGAGCCGCCGATTTCTGAGAAGGAGGTCGAAAAATTGCACGCCAAGATCGGCCAGCATGTCGTGGAACGGGGTTTTTTGGCCAGTGCCTCCAGTCTCATCCTCGGAGCCGGAGGCAAAAAGCGGTGAAGCAGGATCATCCTGACGTGAGCGTGCGGCGACAATGCACGCTGCTGTCCCTGACGCGATCGACTCTGTATTATCGGCCGCGCGGCGAAAGCGCGGAGAACCTGCGTTTCATGGACATCATCGACCGGCAGTTCCCCGAGACGCCGTGGTATGGGTCACGGCAGATGGCCCGCCACATGCAACGGGAAGGACACACATGTGGGCGACACCGGGTGCGGCGGCTGATGAAACTGGTGCGGCTGGTCCCCATCCACCAAAAGCCAAAGACCAGCAAAAACCATCCCGCGCACAAGATATACCCATATCTTCTCAGAGACTTGCCGATCACCCGCGCAAGCCAGGTCTGGTGCACCGACATTACCCATATCCCGATGCGGCGCGGATTTCTTTACCTGGTGGCCATCATGGATTGGTACAGCCGCAAGGTGCTGAGTTGGCGGCTGTCGAACACCATGGACGTGGGGTTCTGTATCCGGGCACTGAAAGAAGCGTTGGGGCGATATGCGCCGCCGGAGATCTTCAACTCTGATCAAGGATTGCAAGTCACCAGCACCGATTTCACCCAGGTGCTGCTCGACGCCAAGGTGAAGATTTTCATGGACGGCCGTGGCCGCTGGATCGACAACCG
>JAACVA010000139.1 GCA_009992615.1 Rhodobacterales bacterium | reverse complement strand
GCTACTTCGGCCACCTTTTCGCCGTTGATGTCGGCGAAACAGACATCCGCCCCCTCATCCAACAGCGCCTCGCCGATGGCACGCCCGATGCCTTGCGCCGCCCCCGTGACGATGCACGCGCGTCCAGAAACACGACCCATCGCATCCTCCAAATTCGTCGTCAAAAGTGGGAACCGGGCGCGGCAAATGCACCACGCCCGGAGCTGCGGATCAGAACACCGGTTTGGTGTAGTCGCCCATGTTGTCCTGGGTGATCTTAGGCGTGTCGAAATAGTTCAGGAATGGCACATCAACGCCGTTCAACACGTCGATCGCGGTTTTCAGCGCCGCCTCGGCGTCATCCACCGGCGATTGATAAATCGAGCCCCAGTAGTCGCCCGCCGCCATCGCCTCGTATCCGACGGCAAAGTTGGTGGCGCCGACAAAGATGATGCCATCGCGCCCGGCCGCCTTGGCCGCGTTCAACGCGCCAACACCCATGTTGTCATCGCCGGAATACACACCGTCGATCTTGTCATATTTGACCAGGAACGCTTCCATCACTTTTTGTGATTTTTCGCGGTTCCAGTCGCCCGGCTGGGTTTCGACAACGGTCACATTCGGGCACACCTCGGGCAGGCGGTCGTCAAACCCCTTCTGCCGCTCGATCGCGGTGGTATAGCCCGGCTGACCGGAGATCTGCACCACCTGCGCAGTGTCAGCGATGCCCATCTGGGTGAACTTTTCACACATGATTTCCGCCGACCGCGCACCCTGGGTGATGTTGTCCGGTCCCGAGAACGAGCGCACGAAGTCAAAACCGGCCTCGGCAATGTTCGAATTGGTGACGATCACCGGGATGCCTGCGCTGTGCGCCTTGCGCACGGCAGGGATCACCGCCTCGCCGTTGGTCGGCCAGATGATGATCGCATCGACCTCTTGCTGAATCAGGTCCTCAACCTGGGCGATCTGGCGGGCGACGTCGCCGCCGGCATCCAGAACGATGGCATCAATATCGGCATTTGCCTCGGCGGCGGCGATGAATGCCTTTTCATAGGTCGTCTGATAGCTGTCAACGCCCACGTTGTTCTGGGTGATGCCGATTTTCATTGCTTCGGCCGAAACGGCGCCGGCGGCGCTCATCGCGGCGACGGCGGCGGTTGTCGTCAGAAGTGTACGAAATTTCATTTGGGTCTCCTCCCGTTGATCTTGGTTCGTCTGCTGGCCCGATCCCGCGGCGTCTGGGGAATCATTCTCCGGGTTTTCAAGCACTAGGGTTACCTTGCGCGATGTCGTGCCGCTGCCGGGCACCGAAGAAATCCGTATTGAAGAATACTATATCCATATAGGATATTTTCGAAATAGTGTTGCAACCGATAATTCATCAGAATGGAGATACTTGCAGTGGCTTATTTCAGAATATCGAAAATGGACATGGCGGCAGGGCAATCGCAAAAGGGAAACGGCAAAGTCATGAACGCCATGGGCGCACATACCACAGGCCAAGCCGTGCCCGTACAGGCCAAGACCGAACTGTTGACCATCGTCGCCTTCCTTGAAGAATTCGGTGACGAATTGGAAGGCACCGTCGATCTGTTCGCGCCGGGGCCGTTCTTTCGCATGGCGCTGCATGTCATGCGCGGCCACCTTGAGGCACGGATCGTGACGCCTACCTCGCTGATCGGGGCCAGTCGCGTGCCTTATGCCACGGCAACCCGGCGTTTGCGCGACATGATTGACGCCGGGTTGATCGAACAACGTCCGCGCACCCGGTCGGGCAAGACATTTTCAATGCACCCCAGTGAAACCCTGATCGACCACTGGGTGCAACTGTCAGGTCGGGTGCGGCGTCTGGCCGAACTGCGCTTTGCCGCCACCGACACCACCGCCGAGACCGACGATTATTACTTTGGCGGCTCATACTTGGCGGCGCAGTCGATCCCGCCTTTGCAGATGCTGCCCGAACCTTTGCGCGTCGCAGGGGGGCTGCGGGTGCTGGTCCATGGCGACCCGACATTCATGGTGATGGAAAACCTGAAACGCCAGTTTGAACAGGCGATCGGGTGCCAGATCCACCAGCGCGCCTTTTCCATCGACCGCCTGCGCGAAGAGGCGATCCGCAACGCCGAGCGCAAGTACAGCCGGTATGACATCGTGGCGGTCGATCTGCCCTGGGTCGGGCAATTCGCCGAAGACGGCATCCTGATGCCGCTGGACGAAGCGATGGACATCGCCCGCCTCGATCCGGCCGATTTTCACACCGCCGGGTGGAAGGCGGCCCATTGGCGGGGGCGACCCTTTGGTGTGCCGGCCCAGACCACGCCCGAGCTGTTGTTCTATCGCCGTGATCTGTTTGCCAAGGCCGGGCTGGAACCGCCCGCCACCACCGATGCCCTGCTGGCCGCAGCCAAGGCGCTGCACGATCCCCGGCGCGGGCGTTCCGGCGTAGCCTGGAACGCGGCGCGCGGCACCGCTCTGGGCCATACGGTCTTGATGACATTGGCGGATTTCGGTCAGCCGATCCTCGATCTGCCGCGCAATGCGGGCGGTTTCGACACCGATCGGTTGCACAAACGGGGCTATCGCCCGCAGATCGACACGCCCGCTGGCCTGCTTGCCGCCGAATTCCTGATGCAACTGCTGCGCTATTCGCCGCCCGACATCCTGTCGATGTCGTGGTATGAACGGGTGCGCCCCTATGCGGCGGGCAGCATCGCGATGGCCTATGGCTATACCCTGCTGGCGCCGTATTTTGAACTGGATCCGTCCTCGCCCGCCGCCGGACAAACCGGATACCTGCCCCATCCTGCCGGGCCGGGGGCCAGCCCGGTTGCCCCTGTGGGCGGCTATATGATGGGTATTCCGGCCAACCTGCCTGCCGAACGCCTGTCGGCCGCAATCGAGGCGCTGATCTGTTTCACTTCATCCCCGGCGCAAAAGTTGTTCGTGCAGAACGGCAGCCGCACCAATCCGCGCTATTCCGTCGGGGCCGACCCAGAGGTGCGCCGCGCCTCGCCGATCTTCGAGGCGGTGGATGAGATGTCGTGGCGCGACCAGTTGCAATTCTGGCCGCGTCCGCCGGTGCCCGAAATCGCCGAAATCATCCAGATCTGCGGCGAAGAATTTCACGACATGCTGCGCGGCATCCGTTCGCCGGCACAAACACTGGCCCGCGCACAAGAACGGGCCGACGCCGCAATCCAGCGGCGATGATTTACCTGACCCGAGGAGGAACCCGATGGACCCCAAGCGCCTGCAAGGCAAAAACATCCTGATCACCGGCGCCGCACGCGGCATGGGTGCCGCCAACGCCGAACATTTCGCATCTCTGGGCGCCAATGTCTGCCTGGGCGATCTGGACCTGGACGAGGCACGGAAAGTGGCCGACCGGATCAACGCGGCCGGCAACGGCAAGGCGATCGCCGTGAAGATGGACGTGACCAAACGCGAAGACAACGCCGCCGCCGTCGCCGCCACGGTGGACGCCTTTGGCATGATCAACGTCGGCCTGTTCAACGCGGGCCTCAACAAACCCCGGTTCTTCATGGATATAGACGAAGACAACTGGGACATGATCATGAACGTCAACACCAAGGCAATGTGGCTGGGAATGCAGGAAACCGCCCGCCAGATGATTGCCCAGGGCCCGCAGGACCACCCGTACAAGATCATCAACGTCGGCAGCATCGCGTCGCGCAAGCCGCTGATCGACGTAACAGTGTATTGCACATCGAAATACGGCTGTCTGGCGCTGACCCATTGTGGCGCCCTTGCCCTGGCCGAGCACAAGATCAACGTCAACGGCTATGCCCCCGGTGTCGTCGTCACCCCTCTGTGGGAACAGCTGGACAAGGATCTGGTGGAAATCGGGTTCAAGGAAAAGGCCGGCCAAGCCTATGATGACATCGTGCGCGACGCGCTTCAGATCAAGCGGGTGTCCTATCCCGATGACATCATCGGCACGGCGGCCTTTCTGGCCAGCGACGACAGCGATTACATGACCGGCCAGATGATTCACATCGATGGCGGCTGGTGCATCCAGTAACACCCACAGCACACTGAAAACCATAGATAATCGGATGACCGAGAGTCATCCCGAGGAGAACGCCATGTCCCGCGCCCTGACGCCAAACATCCTGACCCCCCAAGACCTGGAACCCCATTGGAAATGGGAAGGCCGAATTCCCGCCTGGGGCCACACCTCGGTGGATTTCGAACGCCGGATCGACCACGACAGGTTGCGCCGCTATCGTCTGGGGCGCACCGTTCAGGCCCTCAAGGCCAGCGATTGCGGCACCCTTCTTTTGTTCGATGTGAACAATATCCGCTATGTATCTTCCACCAAGATCGGTGAATGGGAACGCGACAAGATGTGCCGTTTCTGCCTGCTGACCGGCGACGACGCCCCCTATGTCTGGGATTTTGGGTCGGCCGCCGTGCACCACAAGAAATACTCTGACTGGCTGGTGGCCGACCATTGCCGCGCCGGGGTGGTGGGAATGCGCGGCACGATCCCTCCCAGCTTTGGCCTGATGCGGCGCTATGCCGAGGAGATCGCCGGTCTGATCCGCGACGCCGGCATGATCGACATGCCCGTGGGTGTGGATTACGCCGAAACCGCCATGTTCCACGCCCTGAAAGAGGCCGGTCTGAACGTGGTGGACGGCCAGCAGATCATGCTGAGCGCGCGCGAGATCAAGAACTGGGACGAGATCCAGTTGTTGACCCAGGCGGCCAGCATGGTGGATGGAGTCTATCACCACATCTACGAAGAGCTGAAGCCGGGCGTGCGCGAAAACGACATTGTCGCGCTGTCCAATAAGCTGTTGTATGAATGGGGGTCGGATGATGTCGAGGCGATCAACGCCATTTCCGGCGAACGCTGCAACCCGCATCCGCACAACTTCACCGACCGGCAGTTCCGCCCCGGCGATCAGGCGTTCTTTGACATCCTGCAATCCTATCAGGGCTATCGCACCTGCTATTACCGGACGTTCAACATCGGCATGTCTACCCCATGCCAGCGCGACGCCTATGTGAAGGCGCGCGAATGGATCGATGCCTCGATTGCGGCGATCAGGCCGGGGGTCACCACCGATCAGGTGGCAAAGCTGTGGCCAAAGGCCGAGGATTTCGGTTTTCCCGATGAACTGTCGGCCTTTGGTCTGCAATTCGGCCACGGTCTGGGCCTGGCGCTGCACGAACGGCCGATCATCAGCCGCGCGGTCAGCCTGGAAAACCCGATGGAGATCAAGACCGGAATGGTGTTCGCCCTCGAAACCTATTGCCCGGCGACCGATGGCTATTCCGCAGCGCGGATCGAGGAAGAGGTGGTTGTCACCGACACGGGCTGCGAGGTGATTTCGCTGTTCCCGGCGCAGGAACTGCCGATCGCCAACCGCTATTGAACGCAGCTGCGCTGCGTGCCTGCGGCGCTAGTATTTTTGGCAAGAAGAAGCGGGGCGCGCGCCACAGGTGCCCGCCCGGCCCCTTGCGGGAGGACAAATATGGAAAACGGCCCAAACACCAACACCGATGAGTATCTGCGGATCTATGCCCAGATGGCGCGCATCCGCACCTTCGAGGACAACGCCAACCAATTGTACCTGTCGGCCAAGATGCCCGGCCTGACCCACATGTATTCGGGACAAGAGGCCGTGGCGGTGGGTATCTGCGAGGCGCTGCGCACCACCGACAAGGTGACCAGCACCCATCGCGGCCATGGCCATTGCGTGGCCAAGGGCGCGAATTTCAAGGAAATGTTCTGTGAACTGCTTGGCAAGGAAGAGGGGTACTGCCGTGGCAAGGGTGGCAGTATGCACATTGCCGACCAATCGAACGGCAACCTTGGCGCCAATGCCATTGTCGGCGGTTCGATGGGTATTGCCACCGGCGCGGCGTTCAGCGCGAAACTGCTGGGCACGGATGATGTCACGGTCTGTTTCTTTGGTGACGGGGCCACTGCACAGGGGCTGTTGTACGAGGTGATGAACATGGCCGCGCTGTGGAAACTGCCGGTGATTTATGCCTGTGAGAACAATGGGTATTCCGAATACACCAAAACCGCCGAAATTGCCGCAGGGTCAATCACCGCGCGGGCCGAGGCCTTTGGGATCGAGGCGCATACCGTGGATGGACAGGACGTTCTGGCGGTCAACGCGCTGAGTGAACGGCTGGTCGCGCGGGCGCGCCGGGGCGAGGGGCCGTTTTTTATCGAATTGATGACCTATCGCTATCACGGGCACCATGTGGGCGACATCAACCGTGAATATTACCGCACCAAGGACGAAGAAAAACACTGGCGCGATGACCGTGACCCGATCACCCTGTTCGCCCGCCATCTGATGTCGGAAGGCATCGCCACCGCCGAGGATCTCGACGCGATCCGCGCCGGGATCAAGGACGAGGCCAGCGCCGCCGTCGCCTATGCGCTGGCCGCGAAATACCCCGATGTGTCCGAAGTGGACATGCATGTTTACGCTGCCTGAGGAGAACACCGATGCGTGAAATCACCCTGTCCCAGGCCGTCAACGAAGCCTTGGCCGAAGAAATGCGCCGCGATCCCACTGTTTTCATCATCGGTGAGGACGTGGCCGAGGCCGGCACGCCGTTCAAGGTGCTGTCGGGCCTTGTTGAGGAATTCGGCACCCACCGCGTGGTGGATACCCCGATTGCCGAGCCGGGCTTTACCGGCATCGCTGTGGGCGCCGCGATGACCGGCACACGTCCGGTTGTCGATCTGATGTTCGGCGACTTTCTGTTCCTGATCATGGATCAACTGTGCAATCAGGCCGCCAAGACGCATTACATGTCGGGCGGCAAGTTGAACGTGCCGCTTGTGCTGCGCACCAACCTGGGTGCCACCCGGCGCTCTGCCGCGCAACACAGCCAATCCCTGCATGCGCTTGTCGCACATATTCCGGGGCTGAAGGTGGCCTTGCCGTCCTCGGCATACGAGGCGAAGGGGCTGATGAAGACGGCGATCCGCGACAACAACCCGGTGGTCATCTTTGAGGACAAGCTGATGTACCAGGAAAAGGCGCCGGTGCCCGAGGGCGAGTTTCTGATCCCATTCGGCGTGGCAAACGTACTGCGCGAAGGTCACGACATCACGCTGATCGGCACCTCGTCCATGGTGCAGGTCTGTGCCAAGGCGGCCGATATACTGGCAAAGGACGGCATCAGCGCCGAGGTGATTGACCCGCGCACCATCGTGCCGCTGGACGAGGCCGCGCTGGTGAAATCGGCCAAGAAAACCAGCCGTGTGATCGTCGTTGATGAAGGCCACCAAAGCTTTGGGGTGACCAGTGAAATCGCCAGCCGGATCAACGAAAAGGCGTTCTATCACCTTGATGCGCCGGCCCTGCGGATGGGGGCGATGGATGTGCCGGTGCCGTTCTCGCCCGCGCTTGAGGACATCACCGTGCCAACGCCCGAAGGCGTCGCCGAGGCGGCCCGCAAACTGGTGCGCGGGGAGATGATCCATGCCGCTTGATGTCATCATGCCCGCCCTCGGAATGGCACAGGACACCGGCCTGATCGTCGCCTGGCACAAACACCCCGGCGAAGCGGTGGCGGTGGGGGATGTGCTGTTCGAGGTGGAAACCGACAAGGCCACGATGGAGGTCGAGGCTCAGGGCGATGGTTTTTTGACCGGTGTGGCGGCCGAAGCAGGGCAAGAGGTGCCTGTCGGTCAGGTGATTGCGCAGATCAGCGACAGCGCCGAGGCGCCCGCGCCTGCGCCTGCCCCCGACGCCAAACCCTACGCCATCCCGGAGGGCGACACAATTATCATGCCCACCCTTGGCATGGCGCAGGACAGCGGCCTTTTGGTGCGTTGGCTCAAGGCGCCGGGCGATGCGGTGCAGGCGGATGATCCTTTGTTCGAGGTCGAAACCGACAAGAGCACCGTCGAGGTTGCGGCGGGCCAAGACGGTTTTCTCGCCGCAACCCTTGCCGATGAGGGCGAGGATGTGCCGGTAGGCCAGATCATTGCGATCATCAGTGCCGAAAAACCGGCCAACCCGGTCACGCGATCGGCGGCGCAGGGCAGCGTTGCGCCAAAAGTGGTTGAGAAGCCATCACAGGCACCGCCCCGCGCCTCTGTCGCCAAACCGGAACACCCGGCCCCCATTGCACCGGGCGGGCGCATCCTTGCCTCGCCCAAGGCCCGGCGTCTGGCGCTGGAACAGGGGCTGGATCTGGCGCGTCTTGTCGCGGCGGGCCATGCCCAGCCGTTTCACGCCTCGGACATCGACACGCTGCGCGCGATGCCTGTTGCATCCGCGCAGACCACGGCTGCGGCGCCTGCCCGCCGTCTGACCGCCGAGATCGCGCAGGATGGCTTTGCCGCCTTCGCCGACTGGGCCGCACAAGAGGCCGGGATCAGCGACAGCGACGCGTTGCTGGCCGGGCTTGCAGCGGCCAGCCTTGGGCAGGGCGACGCGACGATCAACGTGCAGGCGTTCGAGCGGGATCGCCTGTTCGTCGGCGATGGCACGCAGGCCACGGCGCAACAGGTGCCCGAGGGCCAGCCCGATCTGGTGCTGCGCGATCTGCGGTTCACCGCAATCACCGCCCTGTGCCTTGGCCCGGAAGACCAACCGGTCCTGACCCTGACGCGCAGCGGCACGGGCTATGCCGTCACATTTGAATGTGCGGCCGATCAGATGAGCGCGCCGCGCGCGATCGCCGTTTTGTCGGCATTCGCAGGCCGGATGCAGCAACCGCTGCGCCACCTGCTGTAACTTACGGAGTTTCCGATGGAATATACTGATCTCTATATCAATGGCCGCTGGACGGCGGGGGCATCGAACGAGCGCTTCGATGTCGTCAACCCTGCCACCGAGGCAGTCATCGCGTCGGTGGCCTCGGCCGAAATCGGTGATGCCGATGCCGCGCTGGACGCCGCCGAAGCCGCGATGGCCGACTGGGCCGCGCGCACGCCGCGTGCCCGGTCCGAAGTGCTGCGCAAGGCGTGGGAGCTGATGACGGCGCGGCTGGATCAATTTGCCAACCTCATCACGCTGGAAAACGGCAAGGCCCGCGCCGATGCCCTGGGCGAGGCGACCTATGCCGCCGAATTCTTTCGCTGGTTCGCGGAAGAGGCGGTGCGCGCCGACGGATTGATCGGCCGCGCCCCCGCCTCGGGTGCGCGGATCATCGTGCAGCACAAACCGGCAGGTCTGGCCGTGTTGGTCACGCCATGGAATTACCCCGCCGCCATGGGCACGCGCAAGATCGCCCCGGCTCTGGCCGCCGGGTGTGGCGTGATCATCAAGCCCGCGTCGGAAACGCCGCTGACCATGCTGGCGCTGATGCCGCTGCTGGCAGAGGCGGGCGTGCCTGCGGGGCTGGTCAACGTGCTGCCGTCGAAACGCACCGGTGCGCTGGTCGATCACTTGCTGCACGATCCGCGGGTGCGGGTGGTGTCGTTCACCGGGTCCACCGGGGTGGGGCGCAAGCTGTTGCATGCCGCCGCCGATCAGGTGTTGAAACCGGCGATGGAACTGGGCGGCAACGCACC
>JAACVA010000138.1:1185-10609 GCA_009992615.1 Rhodobacterales bacterium | reverse complement strand
TCCAGTTCGCTCACCCCATGTTTGTAAAGGGCATAGATGCGCAGCAGCTTGACCCCGCCCGCCGTCGTGGCCACGCCCCCACCGATCAACGCCAGCCCCATCAGCACCATTCCCGGCGTCTGCAGCCCCGACCATGCCGTGGCGGTATCCCACTCGGCGCTTTCAAATCCGGTGGTCGTCAGGAATGACAATGCGGTAAACACCGCCCCCCAGAGCACACGCAGCATCTTTTCGGGCTCCATCGACCCTTCGATCGCATAGGCACCCACCCAGTGGCGCAGCACCAGGAACCCGGGCACCACGATGATGCAGAACAGACCCATGCGCATTTCCGGATCCTTGAGCAACGGGCGCAAACCATATCGCCCGGCATCGCTGGAAAAGGTCAGCCGTGACACTGCGAAGAACAGGAACACGAAGATCAGCAATTCACTGAGCAACCCGCCGCCGCCGCCCTGCCCCGTGGTGATTCCACTTGTCGACAGGGTTGACATCGCGCGGCAGACCGCCGCGAGCGGTGTTTCACCGGCCATCAACAGCCCGATCCACAGAACCAGCGTCAGCGCGGCATAGACTGGCGCCAACCGCCCGGTGAACCGGATCAGGCGCTGCGATCCATCGGCGACGCGGGTGATCTGATTGCCGGCGGCGGGGCTGGTGCCTTCGCCGATGCCGCCATCCGACAGCACCTCGAACCCGCCCAGGTTCATCGGGGCGATCAGCGCCACCGCCGAGACCCAGATCAACAAGCCGCCCAGCCAACCGGCCATCGCGCGCCACAGGTGTAAACTGTCGGGCAGACGGCGAGGTTCATACAGTGTGGCGCCAGTGGTGGTTATCGACGACACCATTTCGAACCAGGCGCTGACAAAACGGGTCGTGCCCAACGCCTCGTAAAACGGAACGGCCATCAGCGCCGGTATAACGGTGAAGGCGGCCACAAGCGTGATGAGATAGCTGCGCGCCTGACGCCGAACCACCATTCCGTCGGTCGCCAAGGCCAGAAGCGTGGTCAGCACACAGCACAGCACGCAGGTGTAAAGAAACGCCCGTGCCACATGCATATCCCCGATCGCAAAGGCATGGGTGGCGGGCACGATCATCGCCATGCTGGCGATCCCCGTAAGGATCACAAGCAGCGGCAGACGGACCAGAAGGCGTTCCATCGGCGCGTCCTCAGAAAAAGTCGATGCTGACCTGGAACAGCCGCTCGACCTCGGGCACGTCACCAGACATGGCAAAAACGACGATCACGTCGCCTTCTTCAATTCGGGTGCCACCGCGCGGCGTGATCACGGTGCTGCCCTTTTGCACCGCCCCCACCAGAACGCCTTCGGGAAAGGCAATGTCGCGCACCAACTGCCCGGCGATGGGCGAGGTGGACAACACCTGTGCCTCGATGATCTCGGCCTCGGCGTCGCCAATGGAATAGACGCCGCGCACCCGACCCTGACGGATATGGCGCAGGATCGACGATACGGTAGTACTGCGCGGGTTGATGAAGGCGTCGATGTCCAGCGGCCCCATCAGCGATTGCAGCGTCGGGTCATTGACCAGACAGATCGCCATCTTGCACCCCGCCGCCTTGGCCCGCACAGCGGCCAGCACGTTCACCTTGTCGTCATCGGTCACCGCAAGAATTGCGTCGGCCTTGGAAATGCTGGCTTCGTTCAACAGGTCCATGTTCAACCCGTCGCCGTGCAGAACGATGGTGCGCTCCAACAGGTCGGCGGCGCGTTCGGCAATCGGGCGGGCGCGCTCGATCACCTTGACGCGCACCCGGTCGGTCTGTTTTTCCAGCGCCGCCGCCACGGCCAGCCCCACGTTGCCGCCCCCGACAATCACCACGCGGTTTTGTTTGGCGAACTTCTTGCCGAAGATTTCAAGCGTGCGGGTCACGTCGTCGCGGTGCGACAACACATATATCTGATCGTCCTCGAACAACTGATCGCCCGGTGCCGGCGCAAACAGCGCGCCTTTGCGCCGCACCCCGACGACCACCGCGCGCAGGGTGGAAAACAGATCGGTCAGTTGGCGCAAAGGCGTGTTCAGAACCGGGCAATCCGCCTCCAACGCGATGCCCAGAAGCTGGGTCTGCCCGCCCAGAAAGCTTTGGGTGTCAAAGGCCACGGGGGCCGCCAGACGGCGCAGCGCGGCCTCGGCCACCTCGCGCTCGGGAGAAATCACCACGTCGATCGGCATATGGTCGCGGCGATACAAATCGGAATATATCGCGTTCAGATAGCTTTGCGAGCGCAGGCGCGCGATCTTGCGGGGCACCGAAAACACCGAATGTGCCACCTGACAGGTGACCATGTTCACCTCGTCGGAATGGGTGGCGGCGATCACCATGTCGGCATCCCGCGCCCCGGCCCGGTCCAGCACATCGGGATAGCTGGCAAAGCCGGTGATGCCCTGAACATCCAGCGTGTCGGTGGCGCGCCGCACCAGATCGGCGTCATAGTCAACCACGGTCACATCGTTGCGTTCGCCTGACAGATGGCGCGCGATCTGCCAGCCGACCTGACCCGCGCCGCAGATGATGACTTTCATCCAAGCTTCCTTTCGGTCCGGCCCCTGAGGACGCTGGACAAGCCCAGCGTTCGATGAAACCCTTGTCTAATGCCATACAGTCATGGCAACATGGACAGGGGGACGCAATGCAAAAGGCGAAATCGGTCCTGATCCTCGCGGTGCTGGCGGGCTGTGCGCCCTATTCAGGTTATTACAAGGCGGGGCAAACGGTGGCCCGGCTGAACACCGACCAGACGGCGTGCGAAGTGAAGGGTGCCCAGGACGTGCCGCCAAATACCCAGCTGCGCCGCACCCCGGTAGAGTTGATACCGGCGCGCGAAATCTGTGATCGGCACGGCAAGTGTTCAGTGATTCCAGCCCGGATCGAAGGGGGCGAGGTTTATTCCTATGACGCCAACGCCGATTTGCGCGCCCGCGTCGTGGCACAGTGCATGGCCGACAAAGGCTATGAAAAGGTGTCCATCCCGCCCTGCCCCGACAGCGTCGCCAAGGTGGCGGCATCGCGCGCGCCGGGCGTTCTGCCGCCGCTGGGGCCGAATATCTGTGTTGCGCAAGGTGCCGATGGTGGCTTGATCTTCGTCACCACAGCGCCGGCCCGCTGAGCGCCCTCACCCTTCCACATCCTCGATATAGGCGATGCGGTTGCCCAGTTTCGTACCGGTTACCACGCTCAGTGATTTCAGCTTGCGGTGCAGCGCGCTGCGCTCCATCCCGACAAAGGTGGCGGTGCGGCTGATATTGCCGCCAAAGCGGTTGATCTGGGTCAGCAGATACTCGCGCTCGAACAATTCGCGCGCTTCGCGCAACGGCAGCGTGGCCAGCGAACCAGACAGCACAACCCGCCCCTCCTCCTCGCTGACAGGCTCGACCCCGGGCAGTTCGCTGGCCGAAATATCGCCCTTGTCGGCACCCAGGATCAGAACCCGCTCGATCACGTTCTTCAACTGGCGCACGTTGCCGGGCCACAGCATGGTCTGCAACAGCGCGACCGCCTCGTCGCTGATCCGGCGCAGCGGCAGACCCTGAGTCTTGTTGAAAAGGGTAATGAAATGATCGGCCAGTTCGGGTATGTCCTCGCGCCGCTCGTCCAGCGCAGGCACCGTGATCGGCACCACGGCCAGCCGGTGAAACAGCTCTTGACGGAACCGGCCCATCTGGATTTCCTGGATCAGATCGCGGTTTGTGCTGCTGATCACCCGCATGTCGACCTTGATCTTTTCGCTGCCGCCGACCCGGGTGAACGACTGGTCCACCAGTACCCGCAGGATTTTGCTCTGGGTGCCCAGCGGCATATCTGCCACCTCGTCAAAAAACAGGATACCGCCATCGGCCTGTTCCAGCAGACCCGGCTCGACCCCGCGCTCGGACGTTTCACGGCCAAACAACACCTCTTCCATGCGCTCTGGTTCGACGGTTGCCGAACTGACGGTGACGAACGGCGCGCTGGCACGGCTGGAATGGGCGTGGATATAGCGCGCGGCAACTTCCTTGCCGCTGCCTGCGGCCCCGGTCAACATCACCCGACCATTGCTTTTCGTCACCTTATCAAGGTTTGATTTCAATGCCTTGAAAGCCGAACTTGATCCGATCATTTCGGATACGGTGCCATCGCGGCGCTTCAACTCGGTGTTTTCGCGGCGCAGGCGGCTGGCTTCCATGGCGCGCCCGATCACCACCGTCAACTGGTCGATGTTGAAGGGTTTTTCGATAAAATCATAGGCCCCCTGCTTGATCGCCGCGACGGCGATTTCCACGTTGCCATGTCCTGAAATAATAATGATCGGCACGCCGGGATGGTCGCGCTTGGTGGCTTTCAAGATGTCGATCCCGTCCATCCGGCTGTCTTTCAGCCAGATGTCGAGGATCATCAGCGCCGGCAATTCCTTGGCGATCTGCGCCATGCAATCGTCGGAATTGCCGGCCAGCCGGGTGGTATAGCCTTCGTCCTTGAGAATGTCCGAGATAAGTTCCCGGATGTCGCGTTCATCGTCTACGATCAGAATATCGCCCATAACCTGTAACCTTTCCTCATAATACGGCCGCCTCGTCCAATGCGCCCGCGTCAGTTTCCACCAGAAGGGGCAATCTTATTTCTGCGCGCGCACCGCGATGCGCGGTGTCGCCAAATGGGTCGGCATCCGTCAGGGTCAGGGTGCCGCCGTGCTCTTCGATGATCTTTTTGACGATCGGAAGGCCCAGCCCGGTGCCCGCCGCGCGCGTCGTCACATACGGCTCGAACAGGCGGGCGCGATCTTCGGGCAGGCCGATGCCGTTGTCCGAAATGCTGATCCGGATCTCGCCAGCGTCGGCCTGCATCACCACCCGCACCTCGGGCACATGCCCCGGCGGCGCGCCCGTTTCATACAAGGTTTCAATGGCCTCTGTGGCGTTCTTGATCAGATTTGTAATCGCCTGGCCGATCATCGTGTCGTCAAACTCGGCCATCACCGGGCCTTGCGGAATATCCGCCACCAGATGCAGATCGTCAGCGCGCGCGCCCTGCAACGTCACTGCATCCCGCAACAGATGGGCCATGTCATGCAGCCGCCGCTCGGGTTGCGGCATCCGGGCGAATTTCGAGAATTCGTCAACGATGCGGCGCAGATCACCTGTCTGGCGCACGATCACATCGGTGTATTGTTCCAGCGCCTGCGCGTCCTCGTCGGACAATTTGCGCGCGAACTTGCGCTTGATCCGCTCGGCCGACAACTGGATCGGGGTCAGAGGGTTCTTGATTTCATGGGCGATGCGCCGGGCCACGTCGCCCCAGGCGGCCATCCTTTGCGCCGCGACCAGATCGGTCACGTCGTCAAAGGCCACCACATATCCCTCAAGCCGGCCGTCATCAGAGCGGCGGGTTGACATCCGCACCAGAAGGCTTTCCAGATGCCCGCCGCGCGAAACCTTTACCTCTTCCTGCGCCAGCTCGATCCGGGGATTGGCGCGCAGCCTTTCGAACAGCGGGCCGAATTCGGGCACCGCCACCGACAGCGCGGTCTTCTGGCCCGCGCCTTCGTCCAGTTGCAACAACCGTTCGGCGCTGCGGTTCACAAAGGTCACCCGGCCTTTCGCGTCCAGCCCGACCAGACCTGCCGTCACCGATGACAGCACGGAATCAAACAGCCTGCGCCGCTGCTCGATCTGGTCGGTGCTGGCCAGCAGCGTATCGCGCTGGCCTTTCAGGCGCTTTGTCATCTGGTTGAACAGCCGGCCCAGCATGGCGATTTCGTCATCGCCCTCTTCTTCGCGCACGCGCACGTCCAGATCGCCCGCGCCCACCCGTTGCGCAGCCCCGGCCAGCCGCCCCACCGGCCCCGCCAGACGTTCGGCAAACCACAAGCCCAGCCAGATCGCCGCAAGGATCAGGATCACCGCAAAACCCAGATACAACAGGCCGAATTCAAACAGGATGCGCCCCCGCTCGCTTTCCAGTTGGTTGTAAAGGCGCACGGTTTCCTGGGTGTCATCCAGCAGCGCCAGGATTTCGCCATCAACATCGCGGCTTACCAGCAAAAACCGGTTGCCGATCCCGCCCAGTCGCACAAGGGCGCGAAATTCGTTCTGCGCCCAGTCCTCGATCACCACGATTTCGCCGGCCGCGGCGCGGTCCAGATCCGCCGCGTCGGGTTGTTCGAAATCGAACAGATACGATCCTTCGCCGCGGGCCCGAATTTCGCCCATGTTGTCGATCACATAGGCCTCGCGCAGGCCGCGCTGGATTCGATTCTGTGCCTGACCCAGAACCTGGCGCAACTCGCCATCCGACACCAGAAAACCATCGCTTTGCAGGCCGGACAGAAATCCGGCCAAAGCTTCGGCATCGGTGCGCAGATCCTGGCGCTGTTCGTCCTCATACGCCTCGGCCGCCGACAGAGATGCGCCGACAACATCGCGCACCCGCTCGGAAAACCATCCCTCAAGGCCGACATTCACCGTCAGCCCGGCGAACACCGCCACCGTCACCGTTGGCACCAGAGCAATCGCAGCAAACGCCGCAGTCAGCCGGATGTGCAACCGCGACCCCGCCGATTGCGCCCGGCGCGCTGCGACCATCCGCACCAGCGACCCCATGACCAAAGCCGCCACAACCAGAACATAGACCAGATCGGCCAGCAGGATCAGCCGCAGCGACAGTGATGATGCACTTTTGTCCAGCGGCCCCAGAACCAGCAACGTCGCCAACGCCAGCACCGGCCCCAACACCACCAACCCGAAGGTTGAGAAGGTCTGGAAGCGGCGCTGCCGACGCAGCCGCGCAAAACGATCCCAGGTTGCCGTGCGGACACGTCCTGTCACGGGTGAACCCCCTAATTGATGTGTCGCTTTGCGCGACGTACCGCTCTATTTGGTGGTCTCTATTCGGATGATACCGAACGGCCACACATTCTGTTGCGGTTTTACATCAATTTACGGCGTCGTGTCACGCGAATATCGAGGTCGGTGATCTTCTTTCGCAATGTATTTCGGTTGATGCCCAACAAATCGGCGCATTTCGCCTGATTTCCCCCTGTTGCATCCAGTGCAATCTCGATCAGCGGGCCTTCCACCTCGCGCAAGATCCGCTGGTGCAGGCCGGGCGGCGGCAAGACGCCACCGTGCAGATCGAAATAGCGTTTCAGATGCTTTGCCACCGAACCCGACAGTTTTTCACCCTCGCCACCGCCGCGCAGAGGCTCCATCGCCGGTTGGTTGCCCAAAACCGCCTCGGCTTCGGCGCGGCTGATCTCGTCTTCGTTGCCGGTGATGACGATGCGGCGCACGGTATTTTCCAGCTGCCGCACGTTGCCGGGCCAGGAATAGCTGCGGATCAAATCCAGTGCGCCGTCGGAAAACCGCCGCGCCGGCAGGCCGTCCCGCTCGGCCCGTTGCAGGAAATGCGCGGTCAGCAGCGAAATGTCATCGACCCGTTCGCGCAGGGCGGGCACAGCGATGGTCACCCCACCCAGACGATAGAACAAGTCCTGCCGAAACGCACCGGTTTCCATCCTGTGGGCCAGGTTGCCCTGGCTCGACGCCATGATGCGGGGGGCGTTGTCGGTGAAGCTGTCCAGCATCCGGACAATACGCGCTTGTACCTCTTCTTCCAGATCGCCCACTTCATCGAACAGGATCGACCCGCCGCGCGCCCGGCTGATCACCGTGGCAGGGCCATCCATCGTCGAAAGATCACCGGCGCTGGCCACCACGAAGGGCAGCGTGCGGCGGTCGGAAAAATCATGGATCGCCCGCGCAATCAGCGATTTGCCAGTGCCCGATTCACCGGTGATGAGAACCGGCAGGTCGGTGTTCATCACCCGCGCCACCAGCCTGTACAAAGCTTGCATCGCCGCAGTTCGCCCGACCAGCGGCAGATCGTCCGCCGGCATCTTGTCGCCCTTGGGCCTTGCCGCTGCGGGCGCGCGACGTTTCACCTCAAGCGCGCGGGCGGCGCGTTTCATCAGATCAGGCAGATCGAAGGGTTTCGGCAGATAATCAAACGCGTCGGCCTCGGCCGCCTGTATCGCCGTCATGATTGTGTTTTGCGCCGAAATCACGATCACCGGCAGGCCGGGCCGTTCACGCGAAATCTTCGGCAGCGCCTCAAGACCGTTGCCATCGGGCATGATGACATCGGAAATCACCAGATCGCCCTTGCCCTCTTCCACCCAGCGCATCAGCGTCACCATCGACGATGTGGCATGCACCTTGCACCCCGCCCGCGTCAGCGCCTGGGTCAGCACGGTGCGGATCGTGCGATCGTCGTCAGCGACGAGAACAGTGCCATCCATTATTCAGTGTCCTTCAGGTTCGGGCAAATTCGGGGTCTTCAAACGTCTTCCTCGGGCACCTTGGGCGCGACGGGCAATGATATGCGAAACACCGTGCGTCCCGGCACGGAATCGACCGAGATCCAGCCATCGTGATCCGAGATGATCTTGCTGACCAGGGCCAGGCCCAGGCCGGTGCCGTTTTCACGCCCCGAGACGAAGGGTTCGAAAATATCCTGCGCGAGGTCCGGTGGCAGGCCCGGGCCGTCATCAATGATTTCCACCTGCAAGGGCAGCGCGCCATCCATCCCGTCCTTGCGCCGCAGGCGCAGCGACAGGTCATAAAAGGTATGGATGCGGATCGTGCCACCTTCTGGGCCTGCCGCCTCGGTTGCGTTGCGGAACAGATTCAGGAGCACCTGCAACATCTGATCGGCATCCACAAAGGTGGGCGGCAGCGACGGATCATATTCCTCGACCATCTTCATGTGCCCGGCAAACCCGACCAGCGCCGATTTGCGCGCCCGGTCCAACAGATCATGCACATTGATCGACCGGCGCAGCGGCGGGCGCAGATTGCCGAACTGTTCCACCTGATCAAGCAGCGCGACGATACGGCGGCTTTCCGCGACGATCAGGTCGGTCAGCTCCTGATCTTCGCCCGACAGGCCCATCGACAACAGCTGTGCCGCGCCGGTGATGCCGGCCAGCGGGTTTTTTATTTCATGGGCCAGCATTTCGGCCATGCCGATGGCCGAACGGGCCGAGGTTTTCACCTGATGCGACCGGCCCAGCCGGTCGGCAATCTGGCGCGGTTCCATGATCACCAGAACGAAACCCGGCATCCCGATCATCGGCGCGATCTGGATGTTGCATTGCACCGGCGGGCGCTGACCGCTGCCCACATCCACATTGTTGATGAACAGCGCGCCATGATCCCGGCGCACCCGCAGAAACGCCTCGTCGAGCGGCGCGTCGATGTACAGCTTGTCGAACACCGGCGCGCCCCGCATGCTGCGCGCCGATGCGTTGAGGAACTGTTCTGCCGCCGGATTGATCTCGGAGATCATATCGCCCGGATCCAGAAGAAACGCCGGCACCGGCAGTGACGCCCACAGGGTTTCAGTCAAATTGCTCATGCG
>JAACVA010000138.1:0-1136 GCA_009992615.1 Rhodobacterales bacterium | reverse complement strand
GCACGACCTTGGCCCCCAGCGCCGCACCGTAGAACGACAGAGCCATCTCGAAATGCCCCGCCACCAGATCGGCCAGCGCCCGGCCTTCCGGCGCGCGGGGCATCGGCGCACCGCACAGCCGCGCCGCGATCTGCGCCAGAACCCAGGGCTGACCCTGCGCGCCACGCCCGATCATCACACCACAGGCACCCGATCGCTCCAACGCCGCGCGCGCGGTGGTGCCATCCACGATGTCACCATTGGCAATCACCGGCACCGAAACCGCGTCGCGCACCGCCCGGATCGCCGCCCAATCGGCAGCGCCTTTGTAAAACTGGCACCGGGTGCGCCCGTGGATGGTGATCATCGCCACGCCCGCCGCCTCGGCCCGGCGGGCCAGTTCGGCGGCATTGCGCAGCCCGTCATCCCAGCCCAGCCGGGTTTTCAGCGTCACCGGCACCTTGACCGCCGCCACCACCGCCGCGATCAGCCCCACCGCATGGTCCAGATCCCGCATCAGTGCCGAGCCGGACAGACCGCTGGTCACCCGTTTGGCCGGGCAGCCCATGTTGATGTCGATGATCCGCGCGCCGTTCGCCTCGACCATGCGGGCCGCCTCGGCCATCCAATGCGCCTCGCGGCCGGCAAGCTGTACGGCGGTGCGCGCCTGGCCAAAGCCCAGTTCGGCCTTTTCACGCATCCCCACCTTGGCCTGCACCATTTCCTGACTCGCGACCATTTCGCTCACCACCAGCCCGGCGCCGAAGGATGCGACAAGCTGTCGAAACGGCAGATCGGTGATGCCAGCCATGGGCGCCAACAGCACCGGTGGGTCGAGGGTGATCAAGTTATCCAAAGCTATGCCCAATCGCTGTGCAACTGCCTCTATAAGTATCGCAGCCTGCGGAAATAGCAAACCAGCACCGCATCCGTGGCCAGCAAATCCGCACCAAAACACGATGTGCCCAAAATTTCAGCAGCCCCTGCGCCTGCTGCTTTCCATTGTCTTGCGCCGCGCCTTGCCCTAGACCAAAAGCCGCCGGAGAGGGAACCCAACCGAATGACGACAGCCGCCGTGATTGTGGCCGCAGGGCGCGGAACGCGGGCGGGCGGGCCGGTTCCCAAGCAATGGCGCATGTTGAACGGGCGCGCCGTTG
>JAACVA010000321.1:957-2480 GCA_009992615.1 Rhodobacterales bacterium | reverse complement strand
GTCACCCGATGCACAGGCCCTCGGGCTTCAGGCCGGTTATTTCCTTCAGGTTGGCACAGGCAACTCCGCAACGATGACGGTGGAAGGTGACAGAAACCTGTTCGCTACCTCCCAGACCGGGCTTGAGAACATGTTCACCCTGACAGTCATGGGCGACGACAACGAAGCCGCCCTGTTGCAAAATGGCGCCCGCAACTCGGCGTCACTGCGGCAGCAGGGAAAAGCGAATTACGCCAGAATTCAACAGTAGTTCGGCATTCATCATGTGACCGTGCCCCGCGGGTCGATTTGAGCCGAAACGGGTCTGCAATGATGCCCAAGGCAGAGTGGTCATGTCGAAGATCGTTACGGCCGAACGCGATCTTGAGAAGATCCATCCGGTCCGGCTTTGTTGTGCAAAAGGATTGAAGACGGGGGCCACCTTTGCCGAGACGGCGTTTTGCCAAGGGCTCTGTGACAGGGATGACGACCGCGATGCAGCCGTTCAGGACGCCGGCACAACCCCGTCTCGCACAGTCAACGCCGTCGCATACAACGTCGGCACCCGCGTCAATGAAGACATGACTTGACCTGCGAGAGCGATCAGCCGCAGTCATTCAGAACCAGGCGCTTACGGCGTATCTGGAACTCGACATAAATGTACTCAGGCTGTCGGCCACGTTTGTAGCTCGGTGGCAGCACCCAAACCATTTTCGGATCGAACCAGATCGTCAAGAAGCCACGCTTCTTGAGAGCGTCGTTTATGCAGGCCAGTTCGCGGTCTTGTGGATTGGAGTGTGGGTCGGCTTGTCCACTTATGCTATATCTCTGGGTTCACTCGATAAATCGCCCATGGTCTTTGCGCAACAATGCCCCCGCCGCGTGTTAAGTCAATTTCCTTGGCGGATGATCACGGTATTGCGAATGCCGTTTTGTGTGACACTGGCAAAATGTGCTGTTCCAGTTTGTAACAGGCTGACGGAGTTGTTCTGTCCTGTGGTGCTGACGATACCCCAATGCCCACGGCCACTTTGCGCGATATCTACCAGATGCCCACTTCCGAGAACAGAAAGGGTCAGCGATTGCCCAAGGCCGACCTGCGTGATGCTCCCCCGCGACAGCGCAGGAACCTGGGTTGAGGTCGGCGGGATATGAATATTGGCTGTGTGGCCGTCATTGTGACTTTGTACGATTGTAAGTTGATTGTAGATGCTCTCGGGCGCCTTGATATACAGGACGTCCCTCGTGTCCCGGCCTTGAGCTGTGGCCATGGCGCTCAGGGAGGCAACCACCGAGACGGCAAACAGTGCGGTCCGAAAGTTGTTCATGTGCATATTCTCCTCGACCCTTTTGAAACGTCGGGAAAAAGATGGGCACGGTACCAATTGGTGAACGCCTATTTTCTTGATCCCCTGAATAGGCTATTCCCGATGGCGCGTTGGCAGCTAGTTGGACTGATGGACAAAGCGACTGGCCATACGGATATGACAATGCGCTTGGCCATATGGATAGCCTCCGTCACCTGACAGAAGTTTCCCAAGGCT
>JAACVA010000321.1:0-844 GCA_009992615.1 Rhodobacterales bacterium | reverse complement strand
GAGTTGGGACGCTATGCCTTGGTGACGGCGCGATCTCATGATCGCGATATCTTTCGGCGTGGGTAACTTTAGCGCCTGGGATCGTTTTTCCTCGTCACACGGCCAACAACCGGGTCAGTCTGGCGAGATTGTTGGCGGCCATAGTCAGGATGAAGCGGGATCGGACGCGCGCGACGCCGCGATACATGGTCTGGGCCATGCCACCGACGGTTTTCGCCCATCCGAACGCCTCCTCAATTCGCTTGCGGTGCTTGATCGACAGGGCGTAGCCCTCATGCCGGGTGGTTCTGGCGTCGATTGCTGAATATCGCGATTTCTGGGCGACATGCGGCGTGACGCAGGCTTGTCGAAGGTCGGCAATGAACCCGCCCGCGTCATACCCCTTGTCGGCCCCCAGCGTCAGCCGCCGGGTCGATCCTGGGGAATGGCGATGAACCATGTCCAGCGCGGCCTTGCGTTCGGCATGGCCGTCAGCCTGGGTCAGGTCGCCCTGCACGATCAGGCCGTTGCGGTTCTCCATCAGCGCATGTCCGATGAAGCACAGCATGGCCCCGGTTCCGGGTGACTTCTTATAGAGCCGGGCGTCGGGATCGGTGGTCGAGGCATGGGTGGCGTTGGAGCGCTTCTCGCCCCGGAAATCGACTTCAGTATTGCGGTGGGCTTTGGTGTTGCGGGGCATGGGCTCGGTCTCGGCTGGGGTGTCGGACGGCGCGGTGTCGAGTGGAGTATCCGGGACCGACGGACGGCCGAAATCTGTGTAAAGCACCTCGAACGCGGCATCGAGGCTGGCCAGCGCGTCATTCACGACTTGTCTGATCTTGCGCAGAGGGTGCTGCGCCGGGAT
>JAACVA010000137.1 GCA_009992615.1 Rhodobacterales bacterium | reverse complement strand
TTTGCGCTTGCCATAGTCGCGGGCGCGCAGCGTGGCAAAGCGTTGACCGCGCAGGATGATCTGGGCCCCGGTGTCGGTTTCGGGCTTCAGCAGAACGGGGTTCATGTCGACAATGGGGTCGCGGCCTGCCGCGCGGGCCTGCAATGCCTGGGCCCGCCCGCTTTCGCCCCCATCCACTGTTACGGCAGCATTGTTCGACATGTTCTGCGGCTTGAACGGCGACACTGAAAGGCCCCGGTTCAAACAGGCGCGGGCCATCCCGGCCACGACCATGGATTTGCCGACATTGGAACCGGCACCCTGGATCATGATCGCCCGTGCCATCGTGCCCCCTAGCGCCGTGTCAGATGACAGGGGCGCGGCCAATAAAAAACGCGCCGCGAGGGCGCGTATTCCACATCAAACAAACAGGATCAGGCGGCTTCGGCCTGGGCGGCGCTGCGGCGTTCGGACTCTTCGCGCGACAAGGCAACCGAGGTGCGGATGCCCTTGCTGACGAAATCCATCAGCCCGGTGACCACCCGTTCGTTCGGGTCAATACCGGCGCAGGACAACACCTCGCGGCCATCGCGCGACCGCGCCCAGCGTGCAATTTGTTCGGGCCCGTTCCCGTATTTCTTGTCGTCAGCAATGGCATCATCCAGCGCAGCCAAGACAACGGCGGCAAACAATTTGCGTGCCCGGTTGCCCTGCTCGTGGTTGAAAGCGGTTCCATCAACGAAATCAGACATCTCGTCGTTTCCTTATTCTTGCTCTTGTGTTTTGAGTGTGTCGCCCCTTATGGGCGGTTCCGGGGTGATTCTGTCTCTCTCATTTGGAATGGCAGGTATGCATTTTTTGCATACCTTGTCAACGTCGCCCTCTAACTCCGCGACTTGTAACGTATATGATTCCCACATATAGGGTCTTGCAACTTCCGATCAACTTTCTGACATGGTTTTGCCCAATGCCTAAAATCAACGGTAACGAAATCCGCCCCGGGAACGTTCTGGAGCATAACGGCGGCCTTTGGGCCGCTGTAAAGGTTGACCATGTGAAACCCGGCAAGGGCGGTGCCTTTGCCCAGGTCGAGCTTCGCAATCTTCGTAACGGTTCAAAGCTTAACGAAAGGTTTCGTTCCGCCGACAAGGTTGAGAAAGTTCGTCTGGATCAGAAGGATCAACAGTTTCTTTACGAAACTGATGGTATGTTGGTGTTCATGGACAGCGAAACCTATGAACAGATCGAATTGCCTGCCGAGATTTTGGGTGAACGGCGTCCGTTTCTTCAGGATGGCATGACGATCCACATCGAATATTACGATACCGAGGCGCTCAACGCGACCCTGCCGCAAAAGGTGGTTTGCAAGGTTGTCGAGACCGAGCCTGTGGTCAAAGGCCAGACTGCCGCCAACAGCTTCAAACCCGCAATCCTCGACAACGGGGTCAAGGTGATGGTGCCACCATTTATCGCCCAGGATGAAGACATCATCGTGAACACCGAAACCATGGAATATGCCGAGCGCGCCTGATCCAAACGAACAACTGCAAAAGGCGCGGTGCCCCGTGAGGTGACCGCGCCTTTTGCCACTCCAAAGGCGGTGTCACATCGTGATGACGGCGTGTTCTCCCGCGCGCAGCGGGCCATCGGCGCGGTCGAACCGCAGATAGGCAATCGCGCGCCCGCCCGACTGGGTGAACAGCCGGCCCGCCGTTTTGCCATCGGCGGTGGTGATTTCGCTTCCCACAGGCGCCGCACCGTCGATCTGCACAGTGGCCAGGCCTTTTTTCAGCTCTGTCTTGTGCTTCATGCGCGCATTGATTTCCTGTCCGACATAGCAGCCTTTTCGAAAGTCGATCCCGCTCAACCGCTCGAACCCTGCCTCAAGAAGGTAGGTTTCGTTCGGGATCAGCTCGATCCCCGCCTTGGGGATGCAGTTCGCCACGCGCAGCGCATCCCAGTCGGTATCGTCACCGGTGAAGTGCGCCCCATAGCCGCGCCAGCCAAGGGACGGGTGGCGCGGATCGGCCAGGGCACCTTCGGGCAGGGCGCCGCTGCCGCGCGCCACCGGCAGTTGTACTTCGTCCAACCCGATCTTGCGACGCAGGCGGTACAGGGTCAGCCTTTGGCGCAGGTCGTCGAACAGCGCGGCGGGGGCGTCCAACAGCAGAGTGTCGCCACGCCACAACATGAAGAAATCGCACAGGTATTTCCCCTGTGGCGACAGCAGGGCGGCATAGCGCAAATCATCCGGCCCCGCCGGCACATCATTGCTGACCAGCCCTTGCAGGAAATCCCGCGCCTCGGCGCCGGTGATGCCCAAAATACGTCTGTCGTTTTCTGCCATCCGGCGCATCCCTTGTATTTCGACTGATATAGAATTTGTCTGGGCCTTTTGCCATGGCCGGGCGGGGATGTCTTTCCGTTCTGATCCGTCGCCGGGCCGATGCTGTGTCGCTGTGGGCTAGTGCATCTCGTGATCGGTGCGCCTTTCGAATTGCAGCCGGTGCAGTTCGGCGTACAGCCCCCCCTGCGCCAGAAGCATGTCATGTGTGCCCTGTTCGGCCACGCGCCCCCGGTCCATCACGACGATCAGATCGGCATTGCGGATTGTCGCCAACCGATGCGCGATGACAAGCGTGGTGCGCCCCCGGCTGAGCCGCTCAAGCGCCGCCTGGATCACCGTTTCGGAATGGGCGTCCAGCGCCGATGTCGCCTCGTCCAGCAACAGGATGGGCGTGTCGCGCAACAGTGCGCGGGCGATCGCCACACGCTGCCGCTGCCCACCTGACAGGTTGCTGCCGCGCGGTCCGGCGGGGCTGTCGAGGCCCAGGGGAAGATTGCTCAGGAAATCAGATACATGGGCGGCGTCCAGCACCTGGGCCAGACGCGCCTTGGTCACATCGCTGCGGCCCAGCAGGATGTTTTCCCGGATCGTTTCATCGAACAACAGCGCATCCTGGGTAACGGTGGAAAACAGCCCCCGCAAATCGGCCAGCGCCAGCGCCGACACCGGCACGTCGCCCAGGGCCACGCTGCCCGACTGCGGTTCGACCAGTCGGGTCAGGACGTTGAATACGGTGCTTTTTCCGGCCCCGGATGCTCCGACCAGCGCTGTCGTGCGACCCGCCGGGGCGGTGAACGTCAGCCCGTTCAGCACCGCCGCATCGTCATACGCAAATTGTACATCGT
This sequence comes from Rhodobacterales bacterium, assembly GCA_009992615.1. Taxonomy (GTDB): domain Bacteria; phylum Pseudomonadota; class Alphaproteobacteria; order Rhodobacterales; family Rhodobacteraceae; genus Oceaniglobus. Next base: position 6,314 of record JAACVA010000137.1, on the reverse strand, counting down.
GCAGCACGATGTCCGCCTGCGCCGCCGCCACCTGTGCGGGATGGGCGGGCGAGGTGATGCCGGGGGGCAGATCGAAAATCCGGTACAGCCGTTCCAGCGATGCTGCCGCCACCTGAAAAATTCCCGACAGCGATCCCAACCGCCGCAGTGGTTGAAAGGCCAGTGCCATGGCGGTGAAGAACGACATGAATTCGCCAATCGTTTTTTCACCCTCGATGATTTCGCGCCCGCCCAGGATCAGCACGCCGAAAAATCCGATGCCGGTCATGATGTCGATCATGCCGGGCAACATGCTTTGGCCTGCCGTTGTCTTGACATTGACGGTGACGATCCGGTCGGCCACCGCACGGAAGCGGCCCAGTTGATACGCCTCCATCCCGTTCAGTTTTATCGGGTTGATGCCATGAAATATCTCGTCCAGCCGCGTCGCGCGCTGGGTGGATGCATCGCGCATTTGCCCGGTCTTTCGCCGCACATAACGTTGCAGCGCCATGCTGGGCAGCACCAGAAGCGGTATCCCGACCAGCGCCGTCACCGTCCACACCCAATCGATGAGCAGCGCGACGATGAACAGCGACGCCAGCGCGACAATATCGCGCCCCAGCCCCTGAATCAGAACCTGCCAAACGCTTTGCACCGCCAAGGTGTCGCCCTGTACCCGCTCGATCAGGGCGCCGGGGGCGTTTTTCTGGAAATAGGTCGAATCAAGCGTCATCATATGCGCCAACAGATCCACCTGCATCGCCGTGCTTGACAGCTGCGCCACCTTGACCAGCAGCACCCGCTGCACCACCCCGGTCAGTGCGCGGGTGACAAACAGCCCCAATATGGCCAGACCGACCCACCACATCGCATCGATGTTGCCTTCGGTGAACACCAGGTCAAACATCGGCTGCAACATATAACTGAGCAATCCAACGGTAGACCCTTCGATCACCATCATCCCAAAGGCCAGCGTGATCGTGGGCCAATGCTGTGACACATATTCACGCCACAACCGTCCCATCAAAACGCGCGAAGGGGGGGGCAGGGCTTGGCTCACAGGGTTGGCTCCGGATTGCGACCTGTTTCAGCTATCGCGATTTGGCGGTGTTTGAAAGGGCGGCGGCGATTGTCCGGGCTTGAGGGGGAATTGACGCTGCGCGGCAGTCGGCCTAACCCGGTGTCACACTGCGCAGGAGCCGCCATGACCCTTTCCAACGGACGCCACTATCTTGCCATTCCCGGCCCCTCGGTCATCCCTGACCGGGTGTTGAACGCGATGCACCGCGCCGCGCCCAACATCTATGCGGGTGAACTGGTCGACATGATGCCCGGTATTGTGACCGACCTGAAGGCCATCGCCCGCACCCGCCATCATTGCGCCATCTACATCGCCAACGGCCACGGCGCCTGGGAAGCGGCAGTGGCCAACGTGTTTTCGCGCGGCGACAAGGCGCTGGTGCTGGCCACGGGGCGATTTGCCCATGGCTGGTCGGACGTGGCGCGCAAGATGGGTGTCGATTGCGAAATCATCGACTATGGCAAGCGCGCCGCGATCGACATGGCCCACTTTGCCGCCGCGCTTGCGGCCGACACCGACCACCGCATCAAGGCTGTGATGGCGGTGCAGGTCGACACCTCGACTTCGGTCAGGAACGATGTCGCGGCGCTGCGTGCGACGCTGGACGCGGCGGGGCATCCGGCCATTCTGATGATTGATTGCATCGCCTGCCTCGCCTGCGATGATTTCCGCATGGATGACTGGGGCGTCGATGTCATGGTCGCTGCCTGCCAAAAGGGGCTGATGGTGCCGCCGGGCCTCGGCTTTGTGTTCTTCAACGATCGCGCCGATGCGGTGCGCGAAACGGCGGATCTGGCCAGCCATTATTGGGATTGGCGCCCCCGCGCCGAGGCGCAGGAGCTGTGGCAGTTCTTTGACGGCACCGCCCCCACCCATCACCTCTATGGCCTGCGTGCCGCCCTTGACATGATCGCGGAAGAGGGGCTGGACAACGTGCACGCCCGCCACGCCACCCTGGCCCGTGCGATCTGGGCCGCATTCGAAACCTGGAACAGCGCCGGCCCGCTTGAGCTGAACATCACCGATCCGGCCTTGCGCAGCCATGCCGTCACCGCCCTGCGCATCGGTGCCCCGCACGGTGACCGGTTGCGCGAATGGACAATTGCCAATGCCGGCGTGACACTGGGTATTGGTCTTGGCATGGTTGATCTGGACGATCGCGGCGCCTCGGGGTTTTTCCGCGTGGGGCACATGGGCCATGTGAACGCCCACATGGTGCTGGGCGTGTTGGGCAGTATTGACGCGGGTTTGAAAAGCCTCGGCATCCCGCACGGCAAGGGCGCGCTGGAAGCGGCCAGCGCCGTCTGTGCGGCGGCGGCCCCGTCCGGCTGAGCCGATCGCCGGGGCAGGCAAGTCGTGCAAGGAAAGGCGGAAGATTGCGCTTCTTCTTGCTGTAAATACTCAAAATCCGCCCTTGTCACGGGGCGGGCGGTACACGCGGCACCCCGTCTGCAATGCCGTTGGCAAACACGGGGCGCGCTAGGATGCCTGCGAATAGATCGCCTGCACCCCATCATGGGCATCATATATCCGCGCCAGAAGGCGTGCCAAGGTATGCCCCTCGGGGTCGAGCGTAATCATATCGGCACTGCGGGCAATCACCGGGGCGAACTGGGCGCACAACCGGTCATGGGCGGGAGCCAAGGTTTCGGCCAGGGGGCCGAATTCGTCGGACAAACGCCTGAGATCAACAGTGAAATTACACATGATCATCTCGATCACCCGGGCACGCAACCGGTCGTCGGGAGTGTGGGCATGGCCCCGCGCCCCCGCCAGAATCCCCGCTGCGATCCGGTCGGTATAGGCGGGGGTGGCGGCGGCATTCTGGACAAACCCTTCCGGATATTGCGAAATGGCCGAGGCACCCAATCCGATCAGCGTCGGACAGGTGTCATTGGTATAGCCCTGAAAATTGCGGCGCAGATGGCCGGAATGGGCAGCGCGGGCCAAGCTGTCGCCGGGTTGGGCGAAATGATCGATGCCGATCGCCTCGAACCCCGCGTCGATGAACCGGGCGGCCGCCTGCATGGCCAGCGCATGGCGCGCCACATCGTCAGGCAGCACCTTTTCGTCAATCAGTTTCTGCCGCTTCGCCATATGCGGCACATGGGCATAGCCGAACAGCGCGATTCGTTCGGGCGCGAGGCTGAGCACCTGATCAAGGGTGGCCGCCATGCGGTCGGCGGTCTGATGCGGCAGCCCATAGACCAGATCGGCATTCAGCGACGATATGCCCGCTGCGCGCAGCAGCGTAACGCAATCGCGCGTCGCCTCAAAACTCTGATCGCGACCGATGGCACCTTGCACCAGCGGGTCGAAATCCTGAATGCCGATGCTGGCGCGGGTCATACCCATGTCGGCCAGGGCGTCGATCTTGTCGCAGTCCACAAGCGTGGGGTCGATCTCGACGGAAAACTCAAACGGCTCGGCGGGCGGCAACACGTCAAATATCACCTGCGCAAGGGTGCGGATCATGTCGGGCAGCAGGATTGTCGGCGTCCCGCCGCCCCAGTGCAGCCGCCCCATGCGCAGCCCCTTGGGCAGATGCGCCGCGACCAGCGCCAGTTCGGTGCGCAGCGTTGCGAGATAGCGTTCGACCGGGGCGAGACTTTGGGTGCCTTGGGTGCGGCAGGCGCAGAACCAGCACAACCGTTCACAAAACGGGATGTGGACATACACCGAAACCGGCGTTGCCGGATCCAGCGTGCCCATCCAATGGGCTTGGATTTCGCCGTCCACGGCAGTGGAAAACACCGTGGCCGGGGGATAGCTGGTATAGCGGGGCACCCGCGCGTCAAACAGGCCAAGGGCCTTCAGTAAATCTGTTTTCATGGCACCATCTGGCACGACGGGGCCGCGTACCGATTTGATCTGGCGCAAATCATCGCAGCCTGACTTAAAAAACGACGCCAGCGATTTGAGGCCGCCTCGATTATGACGAGTGTCATCGCCGCGCAGCAGTGCGTGTGGCTTGAAACGGAAGGGGAGGCAGCGGGTTGGCGGCCCGGTGTGCCGGGATGGTCACGGCGCGGGGCTTTTCACGCCCGGTTTTTTGCGGCCTTGCAGCCTGATTCGCCTCTTGGTTTTCCCGGTGGTCACGCCGGGCACCGATTGATGCGGTGCAATTGGACGAGGCGCCGCTTGGTCCGAGCCGTCATGCTGTCGCCGGGATGTCCATCAAGGGCGCGCGACGCGCGACGTCGAGGCGGTCATGCGCGAATTCGGCATCGAGAGCCGGTCGTCGTCGCAGGTCAGCTGCGCCACCAGGCTGCTCGACCAGGAATTACAGGCCTGGGCCGCGAAAGGCCTCTTGGCGAGATCAGGTACATCATCCTTGATGCGCGCCATGAAAAGATGCGCGATGGTGAGGTGGGCCAGAAAACGATCCGGGGGATCGTTTTCCCGACGAACGTCCCGTCGGCCATCCGCTGCCTGACAACCAAGGACAGCGCTGTCGGGCTTTCCACCACGCCCCGTCGCCCGTCCGACAGTGTGATGTCGACCCGATGCGCCAGAGGGGGCACGCCTGTCAGATCGCCCACTGCGGACGGATTCGGCACAGCAGTAATTGAAAGACGAGGAAAGCACCAATTCTCTGCAGATGCGAAGGCAAAACGTGCCGTCGGCAAGAGCGACCATTCTGTGTGCGGCCTAACGGGTATGATCTGGGCGATGACGAGAAAGAGCCGACTTGCGGTATGGTGAAGCCCAAGTTTGACAAGACGTGGTGATGGCTTCAACGCAGATCACGTTGGCAGAATTAGGTGCAGCCGGCGGCATCCAAGCCATGAACGTAGCCCGAGCAGGAGGTCGGGTTGCGACCGCACGACCTGTTTCTTCGGACAAGATCGTTCGAAGCCTGATACGTCAACGGCTACCCTGAGTCTCCAAGAAATCAACAAAATGTTGTGTCGGGAGCCGCACGTTTTCGGATGCCCAGACTGCCTCGGTCACCATTACTTCGGTGATGTCACTGATGGGCAAGGGAACCAAGCGGCCGGTGGCAAAATCGTAGATGCTTTCGGTCAGGATGGTGATGCCCATGCCACAGGAGACAAGACCGAGAATGCCAACGGAATTGAACGCCTCTTGGACGATGCGCGGCTGAAAGCCCGCCTTGCGGCACAGTGGATAGATCGAAGAAATGTGCCCCGGCGTCAGCAGGCCCATGCACGAAATCCTCATCTGCCAGATCGGCCAGCGCAACCGAGCCGCGCGATGCCAGGCGATGGGCGGCGGAGCCGGGCGAATATTACAACGCCTTCGATGGTACCTATGGTGGCCTTTGGCGGTGCAGCGGGCGGGCACCGCAGGCGCTGGTCGGGATAGGCTTTGCCGCGCAGGGCGAATTCCACGGTGCCGCGTATCAGCGGATGTGCAACGATGCGGCCTTTGATTGGCTCTTCGAGGGAGTGACCGAGGATCTTTTTGGCGACTACGGGTTCAGCGGCAACGGCGCGGCGGGCTTTGAGCTTGACCATGTAGATCAACGCAACGGCTCGCCGCAGAACCATGTGCTTCTGGCGCGATCCGCGGGTGACAGCAGCACTTTCATGCTGGTTCCCGAAGAACAACTCACCCATCTGACAAATCTGACCGGCGGCCCGGAGGAAGAGGCGAAACATGCCGATATGATCTATTTCGAGTTGCCTGCGGGTGGCTCGGTCTTTGCGGCCGGCTCGATCACCTTTTGCGGCAGCCCGCCTTGGAATGACTTCAAGAATGACGTCTCGCGTCTGTTGGAGAATTACATGCGCAACAGGCTGATGGGGCAGTAACGCTTGGAATGAACCTGTCGGCTGTGTCCGAAAATTCGAAATTGTCTCCACTCGAGTAGTGATGCAATGACCGCTGGCAAGGCAACCCCACCCGCGAACTGCACCCGCGCATCTTGGGGCTTGCCCCCCACGCCCGCGCCAAGCTTGCGGAACTTGCGGGCCACGCCCCTGCGACTTCCCCGCGACACCTCCCCCAGCTGCACGCCCCGTGTCGCAACGCCCCCCGCGCCTGGAACCCGCGCCCAGCGGCGCGACCGCAATCCGACGCGGGCGGCATTGGAACGGCATCACAAGGCAATGGAAACAGCCCGATATGGATTGAATGCCCCAAGCCCGCAAAACGCTTTCTTTTCAGATACACGCTATGCAAGGTAGACGGGGCAAAGCCGGGCACGGGGCGAAAAAATTGCGTATCGAGGAGACTGTGCAGAATTTTGTGCCCTGGCGCATTTCGTTACGCCATTGGGAAGCGG
>JAACVA010000136.1 GCA_009992615.1 Rhodobacterales bacterium | reverse complement strand
GTCTGGCCCAGATAGGTAACCGGCGCGAGGCGATACCACAGGCCCAGTTCCCCCACGGTGTCGGCGATATAGATCTGCGTGTCCTCGCGCGGGTTTTCATCCCGTGACCGCAGGGCGGTTTGCCACCCCTCGGCCTCAAGCCGGTCGCGCAGCGCAGGCCCCTCAGCCGGGTCGGCAGGCACCCACAACAGGACAAGACGATGCGACAGACGACTTGCCAGACGATGCGCCTCGCTGATCGCCGCATATTCGGCCTCGGGCACCTCGGCGGCCAGCCACAGCGGGCGCGCCTCAAAGGTTTCGGCCAGGCCGCCCCATTCGGCATCACTGCACGGCAACGCCCCCGCCGACGCCTCAAGCCAGCCACAGGTTTCCACCCGCTCGGCCGGGGCGCCCAAAGCGATCAGGCGATTGGCTTCACCCGGACTGCCGGTCAGGATCTTCTCGAACGCGGTCAGCGCCGACACCGGCTGTCCACCGGTCCAACGGCGCGGACGCGGACGGTTGCCGGCGGTGCGGGCATCGGCACACAAGGCCGGAATCGCCCGCCGTGCGGTGTGAAGCAACAGCACCGGCGCCCAGCCCGAACCCAGCCAAAGACAGGCATCGGGCGCCCAATGCGCCAGAAACGCCAGCGCGGCATCATCGGTGTCGGCGGGCGGAAGCTGGACAATCACTTCGGACAGGTCGAGAGACGTTTCAGTGGTCACCAGCACCGAAACCTGCGCCCGGTCATCGCGCAACCTCCCCAACAACAGGGCCAGCGCCGCAGGTGTGGCATCCGCAGCAACATGCACCCACAGCAGTGGCCCACGCGGCCGGTCCACGCGCGGATACCCCAGCCGTTGCCTGGCCGCGTCGAGGATCGTCGGGTCTTGCGGATTGCCTTGCACACGACGCTGCCGGGCGGCACCGGCCCGGGCCTTCAGGCGGTCGCGCCAAAATGCAAACAGGTCAGCCAAGCTCCTCGGTCGACGAGGCCTCGGTCTGTTCGTCGCGCAACCGGTGCAGGTGGGCAATGAAATAGCGCATATGGGCGTTGTCCACAGTGCGGTGGGCGGCCGATTTCCAGGCGTCGTAGGCACTGTCATAGTCGGGGAATATCCCCAGAATGTCCAGCGCCCCGACATCCTTGAACACGTTCTTGGTCGGGTCGGTCAGTTCGCCCCCGAAAACAAGGTGCAGACGTTGTGTCATCGTGGCGGCCTTTCGCTGTGGCGGTTCAATGTTTGCTATACCGTGCCTTGCGGCTGCCCTAAACCCCCGATTGCACGCACGCACCGCACCCCGGCAAGTTCGACTGGCCGCGCCGCCACCACGGAAAGACCGGGCTTCAGTCGCCCAGCTTCTCGTCCAGCAGTTTGGCGAATTCCTCATAACTCATGTTGGAATATTTCGTGCCGTTGATCACAAACGAAGGAGTCGAATTGATCTCGTCTTCTGCGGCGTGCTTTTCCCAGGTGGCCGCCATCGCCTTGGCCTTTGCCTCGTCCGTCAGGCAGGCTTCAAGTTGATCGTCGGTCAGGCCGGCGGTCTTGCCAATGCGGCGCAGGGCGGCGCTGACCTGGGCGGGTTCGCCTTTGGTCCACTCGGATTGCTGGGCGTAGATCAGATCGGCAATGCCGAAATACCGCAGCGGGCCGCCACAGCGGGCCACCATCCCGGCCCACAACCCGTAGCGGTCAAAATACACCTCGCGGTAAACAAAGTTGATCTTGTCGCTATCGACATAGTTGGCTTTGATCTGCTTCAGCGGTCCAAGATGAAAATTCTTGCAATGCGGGCAGGTGAACGAGGCATATTCGATCACGGTGACCGGCGCGTCGGGATTGCCCATGGTCATTTCCCGCACCAGCGACAGATCGACACTGGGGTCAACCTCGGCGGTGCTGGCGGCGGCGGCGGGCACGGCGGTGGTCTTGCTGCCCTGACTGCTCAGATAATACCAGGCGCCGCCCAGTCCCAGAGCGATGGCGATGATGGCGGGGATGAAACGTTTCATGTCGGGCCTCATATACGGGTTTTTCGGGCCAGCACATTGCGCCCGAGGGATTCGAGCGCGGCGCGCAGGCTGTCGTCGGTGATCGGCGCCACGGCTTGATGGGCCTTGGCGGTGATTGCGGGGTCGGGTGTCGTCGGGCGCGGCTTGGGGCGATGGTCGAAACTGGCCTGACCTTCGGCAAAGCCGGTTGGCGCTGTCTGGGTAATGCGCACCCGGGCGATGGCGGCATAGCCATAACAGGCATTCACCTTTTCGCGGATCTTTTCCTTCTGCATCTCCAGCATCGGCGCCTGCGCCCCGGTGGTCAGCAGCGTCAGCGTGGCGCCGAAATTGCCCCGGCCATAGACCACGTTCACCGGGCGGCACAGGCCCGCCACGTCCTGGCCCACGATGTCGGGCCAGTGGGTCAGCAGACGGGTGACGGCAAAGCCGCGCTTTTCGCCCACCGAACGGATTTGCTTGCTCAGCAACGCCGAGGTCATCTGAAACCCCTTGCCAAAGCTGCGTTTGGCGGGCGAGCGGATTTGGGTCATTTCTGGTCCATCGCTAGAACTGAGCTACAAGTAAGGCTTATCGCGGTGCATACCAACCAAAAGCCCATCAAGGAACCATAAACATTGCGTGAAAGCGATCTCGGCGCGGCGCTACTCGACTGGTACGATGCCCATCACAGGGTGATGCCGTGGCGCGTGTCGCCGGCGGACCGTGCTGCGGGCGCGCGGCCCGATCCCTATCGGATATGGCTTTCCGAGGTGATGCTGCAACAAACCACCGTGGCGGCTGTGCGGGATTATTTCCGCCGCTTTACCGAACGCTGGCCGACATTGGCCGCCCTGGCCGCCGCCGAGGATGGAGATGTCATGGGCGAATGGGCGGGGCTGGGATATTACGCCCGCGCGCGCAACCTGTTGAAATGTGCCCGCGCCGTGGTCGAACGGCATGGCGGTGCGTTTCCTGACGATCACGCCGCGCTTTTGGCCTTGCCCGGAATTGGCCCCTACACCGCCGGCGCCATTGCGGCCATCGCCTTTGATGCGCCCGAAACCGTGGTCGATGGCAATGTCGAACGGGTGATGGCACGGCTTTTCGCAGTGCAGACCCCCCTGCCCCCGGCGAAACCCGAACTCATCGCCCATGCCACCCGCCTGACCCCGACACATCGCCCGGGCGATCATGCCCAGGCGGTGATGGATCTGGGCGCAACGATCTGCACCCCGAAATCCCCCGCCTGCGGCATTTGCCCATGGATGTCACGCTGCGCCGCCCGCGCCATGGGCATTGCCGCCGACCTGCCACGCAAGCTGGCCAAACCGGTCAAACCCACGCGGCACGGCATCGCCTATGTCGCGCGGCGCGCCGATGGCGCCTGGTTGTTGGAGCGCCGCCCCGACAGCGGGCTGTTGGGCGGGATGCTGGGCTGGCCCGGCGCGCCATGGGGCGACACCGCCATAGCAGAACCGCCGCTGGCAACCGATTGGCACGATCCGGGGATGACGGTGCGCCACACCTTCACGCATTTCCACCTCTGCCTCGCCGTGCGCACCGCACATGTGCCCCTCGACGCCCGATCCACAACTGGCACCTTCCTGCCCCACGACAGGTTTCGCCCCGCCGACCTGCCAACCGTGATGCGCAAAGTGTTTGACGCCGCGTCTGCGACATTTGGCGGTGATTGAGCCTTAACGCTTTTCCGTCTAGGCTGTGGCCAAGCTTTTATTCGAGGCGCCACATGACCAAAAAAGCCGTCGCAGGCATCACCCGCGCCCTGCCCTTCTGGCTGTCACTGGCGCTGGTGCCGATCCTTGTGATTGGTGCTGTACAGGGGGGCTGGGCGGTGCTGCTGGTGCCACTGTGCACATGGTATCTGTTCTCAATCGTCGATGTCTTTGCCGGGCTGGACACCTCCAACGCCGATCCTCAAACCCCCGACGCACAGCTGTTCTGGTATCGCCTGATCACCCTGATCTGGTTTCCGGTACAGGCCGGGCTTACCCTCTGGCTGCTTTGGTATAGCGCACAGGCGGCGCATCTGGGCACCTGGGAAAAAATCGGCCTGTTCTTTGGCGTCGGAGTCATAAACGGCACCATCGGCATCAACTATGCCCATGAACTGATGCATCAGAAATCAAAGATCGAACGCGGCATGGCCGACCTGCTTCTGGCCATGGTGTTTTATTCCCACTTCCGCAGTGAACACATGTTGGTGCACCACCGCTATGTCGCCACCCCGCGCGATCCCGTGACGGCGCTTTATAATGAAGGGTTCCACCGGTTCTTTCCCCGGGTGCTGTGGCAATGCTTCCGTTCGGCCTGGCGGGCCGAGGCGGCGATGCTGGCGCGCAAGGGCCTGCCTGCCAACCACCGCAGCAATCCATTCTGGCGCTATGGCGCCCTTCAGGGTGGTTTCGTGGTGTTCGCCCTGATTCTCGGCGGGCTGTCCGGCCTCGGGTTGCTGCTGTTTTCGGCCTTCATCGCCGTGTGGCAACTGGAATTGGTTAATTATGTCGAACACTACGGCCTGACGCGCAGACACCTGGGCGCAGGCAAATACGAACATGTGCTGCCGCACCATTCCTGGAACGCCGCCCAGCGGGCATCGAATTGGCTGCTGATCAACCTGCAACGCCATTCCGATCACCATTACAAGCCTGATCGCCGGTTTCCCCTTCTGCAAACCTATACGCCGGACAAGGCTCCGCAACTGCCCTATGGCTATCCGATCATGACAATGCTGGCCATGGTGCCGCCGCTCTGGCGGCACCGCATGAACCCCAGGGTGCGGCAATGGCGCAAACGCCATTATCCCGAGATCACCGATTGGGGCCCCTACACCAAGGCCACCAATCCATTGCCCAAATAGCTGTGGCTTGGGATTTCTTGCTGAAACCAGATCAATCCCTGGCATCCGACACGATCATTCGCATCTCGCCTATGGTTTGCGTCAAGGTCTTCGGGGGCCGACATGGCCGTGCCGGTGTGCGGGCCTAACTTCGGAAAGGCACGACACATATCTGCGCCTTTGTGTTTCCGGACAATTTTCGTCGGCCTTTGCGGCGCCCCGCCAACGCCCACCCCTTGCATCCCAAGCCCACCCCGCGCAAACACTTTGGAAAAAAAGGAGCCGCCATGCCAGACCACGCGCCGAACGATGACCGACTGATCGTTGCCCTTGACGTGCCAAACGCCGTCGCCGGGCTTAACCTGGTCGAACGGATCGGCCCTGCGGTCGGATTTTACAAGATCGGCCTCGGGATGCTGACCGGCGGCGGCATGGGCCTTGCGATCGAACTGAAACAGCAGCACGGCAAACGGATATTTCTCGACCTGAAACTGTTCGACATCTCCGCGACGATAGAATCGGCGGTGCGCGGCCTGGCACAGTTCGACCTTGATTTCCTCACCGTGCACGGCGACCCCCATGTGGTCCGCGCCGCCCGGATCGGCGCCGAAAACTCCGACCTCAAAATCCTTGCCGTGACAATTCTCACTTCACTGGAACGCGCCGATCTTGACGAATGCTTGATGCGCCAAGGCACCCTGCCCGATCTGGTGGTCGATCGCGCCGCCCGCGCCCTGGACGCCGGCGCCCATGGCGTCATCGCCTCACCGCAAGAGGCCGCGGCGATCCGCGCCTTGCCCGAGGCGGCAGGCAAACTGATCGTCACGCCCGGTGTGCGCCCGACCAGCGCCGCCAGCGACGACCAGAAACGCATCGCCACCCCGGCGCAGGCCCTGCACGACGGCGCCGACCACATTGTGATTGGGCGCCCGATCTGGCGCGCCTCGAACCCGGCCCAAGCCGCCCGCAGCGTGTTGGACAGCCTGCCATCGCCCAAGTCTCGGCTGCCCAAATCTTGATTTCTTCTTGCCAAAAATACTCAAATCCGACCGGCGCAACAGGCTCAGTCGTTGATGTCCTTGTCGATTCTACGCACCTGACCGGTGCGCAGTCCGACCATCCGACGCAGGCCAACCCATGCCACCAGAGAGACCACCGCAAACAGCGCCAGCGTCAGGGGAAATGACGCCCCTATCCAGACGGCCATCGGCCCCCCAACCAGAAACAGCGCCGACACCACCCCGGCACCAACGGCAAATCCCAACAGGATAAAGCCGGGCAACACCATCTCAAGACTCCCCAGGATCAGTGCCGCAGCCCCCCAAATCCACCAATCTGCCCAACTCACGGCCGCCGCCCGAACATCATCTTGAAGGCATCGCCAAAGGCATCCACCGCATCCGACGGCAGAACGATGGTCTGGTTGCCCTGCTTTTCGGAAATCCGCCCCAGGGCTTCGACCTGTTTCAATGCCACGTTGTATTGCGCCGCCTCCATGCCGTTTTCCCGAATTGCCTGGGCCACGACTCCGGTGGCATAGGCCTCGGCGTCGGCCTGGATGCGCCGCGCCTCGGCCACCCTCTGGGCGGCGTACAGCTCGGCATCGGCCGACAGTTCGACGGCGCGCTTCTTGCCCTCGGCCTCGGTCACATGGGCACGGCGGGCGCGTTCGGCGTTCAACTGTTGCAACATCGCCTCGCGCGTCGACTGGTCCAGGTTCACGTCCAACAACTCGGCCCGCGTCACCTCGATGCCCCAGTCATCGACGGCGCCCTCGACCTGCACCTTGATCTTGCCGATCAGCTCGGCGCGGTTGCTCTGCACCTCGTCCAGTTCCATCATGCCGATCTCGGCGCGCACAATTCCCGCCACCACCGTCGCAATGGCGGCATCCACATCGCGGATCCGGTACACGGTCTTTTCCGGTTCGAGAATCCGATAGAAAACGCTGGTTTCGACCCGCACCAACACATTGTCGCGGGTGATCGCATCCTGTTCGGCATTGGGCAACTGACGTTCAAGGATCGACACCTTGTGCGCAACCTTGTCCAGGAAAGGCACAATCAAGTTGATCCCCGGCCCCAGAACGCTGCGCAGCCGGCCCAACCGCTCGACCACAAACTTTTCGGATTGCGGTACGATCCGCACCCCCAGAAGGATGCAAATCAGAAGGAACACCGCAAGGGCAATCAACACGATATTCCCGCCGATCAAATCGCCCAGCACCGCTTCAATATTCATCGCAAACTCCGTTTCAGGCGTCTTGCCCGCTGTCGTCCAAGTATACCCGCAACCGGTGCTGCAAATAAGGCACTGCATCGGACAGGCGCAAAAACTGGTCCACCCCCATCTGGCGCCAACGCTGGCCTTCATTGCCCAGCCGGATCTGCCCCACCTGATTCTGGGTGATCTCGGCCACAAAAAACCACCCGGCCGCCTCGGGGTCAGTGGTGGACACAAAGGCGCGGCGCCACAACAGGGCGGTTTCCGGCAGAAGCAGACCAAGCTCTTCTTGGGTTTCACGAAGCGCGCATTGCGCGGGCGTCTCGTCGCCTTCGCGCCCGCCGCCCGGCAGATCCCAGCACGCGGGAAAAGGAATGTCGGCCCGATCGTCCCGCAGGATCGAAATCACCTTACCGCCAGTCAGCAGGGCCAATTTGGCCCCGGTAAACCGCTCAGGAACTGCGCCTGCGAAACCGACTGTGGTCAACCTGCCATCCCCTGCCCTATCATCGTGCGACCGCCATCCAAGTCAAGGCCAACCATGCCAGCCCTCTGCCGCGATTGCCTTCACCGATTCGAGCCAACCCCGCGCTGCCCGGCCTGCGGCAGCCCGCGCATCGTCAGCCATCCCGAACTCTGGGATCTCACAATAGCACATATGGACTGTGACGCCTTCTATGCAAGCGTCGAAAAACGCGACAACCCCGAACTGCGCGACAAGCCGGTGATCATCGGCGGCGGGCAGCGCGGCGTCGTTTCCACCGCCTGCTACATTGCCCGCGTAAAGGGCGTGCGCAGCGCCATGCCGATGTTCCAGGCGCTGAAACTCTGCCCCGAGGCGGTGGTCGTGCGCGGACGCATGGATGTGTATGTTCAGGTCAGCCGCCAGGTGCGTGCCCTGATGGACGAACTGACCCCCATGGTCGAACCCCTGTCGCTGGACGAGGCGTTCATGGATCTGGCCGGCACGGCCCGTCTGCACGGCGCGCCCCCCGCCGTCATGCTGGCCCGCCTGACCAAGCGCATAAAGGACGAAATCGGCATCACCGGTTCGATCGGGCTGTCGCACAACAAATTTCTGGCAAAGGTCGCCTCAGACCTCGACAAACCCCGCGGCTTTTCGGTGATCGGCAAGGCCGAGACGATGGATTTCCTGCGCGACAAATCCGTGCGAATGATCTGGGGCATTGGCGCGGTGTCGCAGACCACCCTCGAACAGGCCGGCATCCGCACCTTTTCCGACCTGCTGCGCTGGGATCGACGCGATCTGGCGGCGCGATTCGGCGGCATGGGCGAACGGCTGTGGCATCTGGCGCGCGGACAGGACGCGCGCAGTGTATCGGCCCACACCCCGCTCAAGGGCCTCAGCAACGAAACCACCTTTCACGCCGACACCGCCGATCCCGTCGTTCTTGATGGCCACATCTGGCGCCTCGCTGAAAAGGTGTCTGACCGCGCCAAGGCCCGGAATATCGCCGGGCGCGTCGTCACGCTGAAACTGAAACGCACCGACCACAGCCTGCTGACACGCCGCATCACCCTGCACATGCCGACTCAAACCGCCGACCGGCTTTATCGTACCGCCCGCGATCTGTTCGCGCCGGTTGCCGCCGAGGGGCCGTTCCGCCTGTTGGGGGTCGGCCTGTCCGACCTTGCCCCCGCCGCCACCGCCACCACCGCCGGCGATCTTCTGGACCCGCAAGCCGAGCGCCGCGAACGGGCCGAGCGCGCCACCGATCAGATCCGCGCCCGGTTTGGCGACAAGGCAATCGTCAAGGGCCGCGCCCTGCGCTGACAGCAACGGAATGGAAACCATACAACGCCCGGTTTCTTCTTTGCAAAAATACTCCCGCCGGAGGCGTCCGCCCTGTCGCCCTATTCCGCCGCCAGGGACAGTTCGCTGTGACCGATCTCGGCAATTTCGGCCACCACACCATCAATCAGTTCCTTGAACGCGGCGAAACCCGCATTGGGCATCACCCGGACTTCATCCATGTACAGCGCCCGGTCGATTTCGACCTGCACCACATGTTGACGGCGTGATGGGCGGCCATAGGTCTGGGCGATATAGGCACCGGCAAACGGCGCATTGCGCGCGACACGCAGACCGGCGCGCGCAAAGGCGGCCTCGATCCGATCCATCACGTCACTGCCCGCCGCGGCGCCGAACCGGTCGCCCAGCACCACCTCGGGCCGCCCGCCACGGGTGCTGCCCAATGATTCGATGGCCTCGTGCGGCATCGAATGGCAGTCGATCAGAACCGCCTCACCGAATTGCGCCACACTGTCCGACAGCAGCCCGTACAGCGCATCATGATAAGGCCGCCAGACATCGCGGATCCGCCCGCGTGCCTCATCCAGGCTCAGCTTGCCACGATAGATCGCCCGCCCGCCTGCCACCACGCGCGGCACGACACCGAGGCCCGAGGCGACACGCGGGTTATGGCCGCCGCGACGCACACCCTCGATCAGCGCC
>JAACVA010000135.1:1671-9684 GCA_009992615.1 Rhodobacterales bacterium | reverse complement strand
AGCGTGCCGCGCGGGCCAGCATGAAAACCCATGTGGCGGCAATGGTCGATTTCTGGAACGCCGGGGTGCCGACGCTGGATTATGGCAACAACATCCGGCAGGTGGCGTTGGAGGAAGGGTTGGAAAACGCCTTTGCCTTTCCCGGTTTCGTGCCCGCCTATATCCGGCCGCTGTTTTGTCGCGGCATCGGGCCGTTCCGCTGGTGCGCGCTGTCGGGCGACCCCGAGGATATCTACAAGACCGACGCGAAGGTGAAAGAACTGATCGACGATCCGCATCTGCACAACTGGTTGAACATGGCACGCGAACGGATCGCGTTTCAGGGGTTGCCGGCGCGCATCTGTTGGGTCGGGCTGGGAGTGCGCCACAAGCTGGGCCTGGCGTTCAACGCGATGGTGCGCTCGGGCGAGTTGAGCGCGCCGATCGTGATCGGGCGCGATCATCTGGACAGCGGCAGTGTTGCGTCGCCCAACCGCGAAACCGAGGCGATGAAGGACGGCAGCGATGCGGTCAGCGATTGGCCGCTGCTGAATGCGTTGCTGAACACCGCGTCTGGCGCAACCTGGGTATCGCTGCACCATGGCGGCGGGGTGGGCATGGGGTTTTCCCAGCATTCCGGCATGGTGATCTGTTGCGACGGGTCGCAAGATGCCGACCGGCGGCTGGAACGGGTGCTGTGGAACGATCCGGCCACGGGGGTCATGCGCCATGCCGATGCAGGATATGACATCGCGCTGGACTGCGCGCGCGAAAACGGGCTGAACCTGCCGGGCATCCTGGGGCGCTGAACCAGCCGGAAATTCAGCGCACGGCGGATTGAAAATTGACCCGGCGTCAGGCGGTGGCTAGTCTGGTATAACCAAGAACTTTCAGTCACATCCGCGACAGGGGACGATCATGACAAGGAACACGCAGATGAAACCGGGGCTTGGCCCTTTGATGCTGGCCCTGTCCATGATCGGCGGCGCAGGGGCGGCTGCGGCACAAGAGGCAAGGATCTTTGCCTATCCGACCGAGAATTTCTGCCCTGCGGGATTGGAGCCGATCACGATCAGTGGCGTCATCTGCTGTGGCACCCCGAACCAGACCGTCAGCTATGCCCAGGTGATGCAACACCCGGTGCGGCGCAAGGTGTATCAGGTGCGCCGGGTTCAGCGTGAATATATCCCGACGCAAAAGGGTATTCCCACGGGCAAGGGGCTGGGCGACTGAAAGTGACCCGGGCCGCAGGTGCGGCGCGGGTCAGACGGCGTTACAGCGGTTTCAATTCGCCAGCCGATTCGCGCCCGTCGCGGCCCGAGATCAGCTCGTAGCTGATCTTCTGATTGTCGGCCAACCCGGTCAGGCCGGCGCGTTCGACCGCCGAGATATGCACGAAAATATCCTTGCCGCCGGTATCGGGTGCAATGAAACCAAAACCCTTTGCGGTGTTGAACCATTTGACGGTGCCGGTGGGCATGTCATGTCTCCTCTGTCGTGGATGCCTGCCGCGACAGTACGGCAGGCGCCGTGCAGGGATTTTCGGGCTCGCGGGGCAGCCTCGGTCAGAGGTGTCGTGACCGAAATTCGTCTAGCAGGCTCGTAAACTGTCCAAAATTGACCGAAAAATACAAGTAAAACTCTGGTAACAAACCTGTTGCAGGAAAAAGCCCAAGCATTCCGCTGAATGCTTGGGCAGTTTTCTGTTGCGGTCGGGCGCAGCAGATCAGCGTTGATCGGGCGCGCGGGCCTCGTCCGCCAATTGTTGCAACACCTCGGCCAGGGGCAGGGTGCGGCTGTGCTTGTCGCCCAAACGGCGCAGGCTGACGGTTTGGTCCTCAACCTCGCGCGCGCCGATGGCAAGAATCACCGGCACTTTGCCCAGAGAATGTTCGCGCACCTTATAATTGATTTTTTCGTTGCGCGTGTCGGCCTCGGCCCGCACCCCCACGGCGCGCAGTTTTTCGACCACCTCAAGGGTGAAACCATCAACATCGGAAATGATTGATGCCACAACCACCTGACGCGGCGCCAGCCAGAACGGCAGTTTGCCGGCGAAGTTTTCGATCAGGATGCCGATGAACCTTTCGAACGACCCCAGAATTGCGCGGTGCAGCATGAAGGGCCGGTGCTTTGCCGAATCGGCACCGATATAGTTGGCGTCCAGCCGTTCGGGCAGGTTCGGGTCAACCTGGAAGGTGCCGCACTGCCACTGCCGCCCGATGGCATCGGTCAACTTGAAGTCCAGCTTGGGGCCGTAGAATGCGCCTTCGCCCGGGTCGATCTCGTAAGGGTATCCTGTGGCCTTGATCGCGTTTTCCAGCGCGGCCTCGACATAATCCCAGGATTCTTCGCTGCCCACGCGTTTTTCAGGGCGGGTCGACAGTTTGATCTCGAAGCTGTCAAAGCCAAGATCGCTGTAAACCGAGGCCAGCAGCGTGATGAACTTGGCGGTTTCCGATTCGATCTGATCTTCGGTACAGAAGATATGCGCGTCGTCCTGGGTAAACCCGCGCACCCGCATCAATCCGTGCAGCGCCCCCGAGGGTTCATAGCGGTTGCAGGCGCCGAATTCGGCCATGCGCAACGGCAGATCGCGGTACGATTTCAATCCCTGGTTGAACACCTGCACATGGCAGGGGCAATTCATCGGCTTGAGGGCGTTGATCGCCTTTTGCTGGGCATGTTCTTCCTCGACCTCGACGATGAACATGTTTTCCTGATAATTGTCCCAGTGGCCCGAGGCGACCCACAGCTTGCGGTCCACCACTTGCGGTGTGTTCACCTCGACATAGCCGTCGCCGTATTGGCGGCGGCGCATGTAATCCTGAAGCTGCGTATAAATGCGCCAGCCGTTCGGGTGCCAGAACACCCGCCCCGGTGCTTCTTCCTGGAAATGGAACAGGTCCATCTCGCGGCCCAGCTTGCGGTGATCGCGCAGCGCAGCCTGTTCCAGCATGATCAGATGGGCGTTCAGATCGGCCTTGGTCCTGAATGCAACGCCGTAGATGCGTTGCAGCATAGGGCGGGACGAATCGCCCAGCCAATAGGCTCCGGCGACATTCATCAGCTTGAACCCATCAACCGGCACTTGCCCAGTATGTTGCAGATGCGGGCCGCGGCACAGATCCTGCCAGTCGCCGTGCCAGTACATGCGCAGGGGTTCGTCGCCGGGGATGCGGTTGATCAATTCCACCTTGAACGGTTCGCCCTTGGCCTCGTAATGGGCGATGGCGCGCGCGCGGTCCCAGATTTCGGTTTTCACCGGGTCGCGGGCATTGATGATCCGGCGCATCCTGTCTTCGATCACGGCCAGATCCTCGGGGGTGAACGGTTCGGCACGGTCGAAATCATAGAACCAGCCCTGATCGCGCACCGGGCCGATGGTGACCTTGACATCGGGCCAGATCTCCTGAACCGCGCGGGCCATGATATGGGCCAGATCGTGGCGGATCAACTCAAGCGCGGCGGCGTCGTCGGCCATGGTGTTGATGGCGATGGCGCCGTCGGTTTCGATCGGCCAGGCCAGATCAATATGGGCGCCGTCCAGCGTGGCCGATATGGCCTTTTTCGCAAGGCTGGGCGCGATGGATTGCGCAACGTCTGCGGCGGTCACGCCAGCGTCATAGCTGCGCAGGTTGCCATCGGGAAAGGTGAGTGAGATTTGAGCCATCCGGCCGGTTCCTCGTCTGTCTGGCGCCTACGAAACGCCCGGTTGCGGGTAAATGTCTGCGGCGGTGTGACCAATGGGGCGTGTCATGTCAAGCGTCGGTTGCATGTGGCGCGCGGGCCGTTACCTTGACCGTGAAACATGGGGGGCTTGCGATGCCATCGTTTTTGGAAACACCCGCAGGGCGGACCCTGGCCTTTCATCAGACGGCGGGCGATGGGCCGGGTGTGGTTTTTTTGGGCGGTTTCAAATCAGACATGGCGGGCACGAAGGCTGTGCATCTGGACCGTTGGGTCACGGCGCGGGGGCAGGCGTTTTTGCGGTTCGATTATTCCGGCCACGGCCAATCGTCTGGCGCGTTCGAAGACGGCGCGATTGGCGATTGGGCGGCAGATGCCATACCTGCCATCCGCGCGCTGACCACGGGACCGCAGGTCCTGGTCGGCTCGTCCATGGGCGGCTGGATCGCCTGCCTGGTGGCGCGTGCCCTGCCTGAACGGGTGGCGGGTTTCGTGGGGATCGCCGCCGCGCCCGATTTCACCGAAGACAGCATGTGGGCTGGATTCGACGCGACACAACGGGCTGCGCTGGTGGACAGCGGGCGTGTGGTGTTGCCATCGGAATATGGCGAACCCTATGTCATCACCCGACGCCTGATCGAAGACGGGCGCACCCAGTTGGTGCTGCGCGACCCGTTGCCGATGGCGGGGCCGGTGCGCCTGTTGCAGGGCACGGCCGACACAGATGTTGATGTGTCGGTGGCACTGCGGCTGTTGAACCATATCGACGGGCCGGATGTGCGGCTGACCTTGGTCAAAGACGCCGACCATCGGTTTTCGTCGCCGGCCTGTTTGACCGCTATGGAAACGGCGGTGGCCGAGGTTTTAGAGCAAGCGCGATGATGGATCAACGGATAAGCCTGATCACCCTTGGGGTGCGCGATATAATCCGGTCTGCGGGGTTTTATGAATCGCTGGGGTGGTGCCGGGTGGACAGCCCCGACGGGGTGGTTGTGTTTGATTTGTTGGGGCAAACCCTGGGGCTTTATCCCCGCGAAAACCTGGCGAATGATCTGGGACTTGACCCAGCGCAAATCGGCGGATTTTTGGGGATAACCCTCGGCTATAACGTGCGCGAAAAACCCGAGGTGGCGGCGATTTTGGCCAAGGTCGAACCAGCGGGCGGGCGCGTGTTGAAACCTGCATCGGATGTGTTTTGGGGCGGGCATCATGGCTTTTTCACAGACCCGGATGCCCATGTTTGGGAGGTGGCCTTCAACCCGTTTTCGCCTTTGGCGGCCAATGGTGCGTTCCAATGGAACGGTGCGGCATCTGGCGAAACCCCGCCGTGATCGACCGCCCTCAGGTTGAAGCGGAACGGCGCCAGTTCTAGGATGCAGACGAATCGTGAATGTCATATTTGGTGGAGCTTGCCGCGTGAATGAACCTTTGGTGCTGCTTCCCGGTTTCATGGCGGATGCGCGGCTTTGGGGTGCCCAAATCGAAGTGTTTTCCCAGACCCACGCGGTGCATTTGGCCCATATCGGGCAAGAATCCGCCATCGAGGATATGGCGGAAATTGCGCTGTCGGGCGCGCCCGCATCGTTTGCCCTGGCTGGTCATGGCTTGGGGGCCATGGTGGCGGTCGAAATGTTGCGCCGGGCACCTGACCGGGTGAAACGGCTTGCGCTGATGTCGACCAATTGTTTGTCCGAAACCCCGCCCGCCGCCGCCGAGCGTGACCTGCGGATCGCCCGGGTCAAAGCCGGCCGGTTGGCGGATGCAATGGCGGCTGAGGTGCCCGATGCCTGTTTTGCACCTGGAAAATTTCACGAATTGGTCGTTGATTTCATGGGGAAGATGGCAATGGAACAGGGGGCCGATGCGTATTTGCGGCAGGCCGCCGCGTTACAACGTCGCCCGGATCAACAGCGCACCTTGCGGCAACTGCGGGTTCCGCTGCTGGTTCTGTGCGGTGTGCATGACAGCCTGTATTTGCCGCGCCGCCATGAATTTATGGCCGGGTTGGTGCCTCGTGCCGAATTGGTTGTTTTGCCTCGCGCAGGCCACGCCCCGATGGTCGAACGCCCCCGCGCAACAAACGAGGCACTGCGCCGTTGGCTTATGGGCGAACCGCAAGTCACAGATTCGGGTGAACACGAACCAAAATGAGGGGCGTTGCCCCACGCGATGCTCCCCACACCCGGCTTGCGCCGGGCGCGGGGCCCCGTGGGCGCCTTTGTCGGGTGGTGTGCGCTATTCGGCGGCGGTGACCTGGCTGGCCGGTCGCTGGGTGTTGGCGTCAATGAAAGACAAAACCAGCGGACGGATATTGTTGCGCCAGCTTTTGCCGGCAAAGATGCCGTAATGCCCGGCACCCGGTTCAAGGTGCGCTGCCTTCTTGCTGTCCGGCAGGCCGGTCAGCAACGGAAGCGCGGCAAGACATTGGCCCGGCGCCGAAATGTCGTCTTTTTCGCCTTCGACGATCTTGACGGCCACTTTGGTTATCTTGCCGATGTCCACCTTGTGCCCGTCGACGACGAAATCGTTGCGCGCGATGTCGCGGTTCTTGAACACACGTTCGACTGTGGAGAGATAAAATTCTGCCGTCATGTCCATCACTGCAAGATATTCGTCGTAAAACTTGTTATGCTTGTCGTGATCGCCGGCCTTGCCCTGGGCCACCTTGACGATCTGATCGGAAAACGCCCGTGTATGGGTTTCGACGTTCATTGACACAAAGGATGACAGTTGCAACATCCCCGGATAGACGAGCCGACCCGCGCCCGCATAATTGAAGCCTACGCGCTGAATCGCTATTTCCTCAAGTTGGCCCATGGTGATGCGGCGGCCGAAATCGGTCACGTCAGTCGCGGCGGCGTCCGGGTCGATCGGGCCACCGATCAGGGTGAGGCTGGCCGGTTGCGCATCCGGCTCACGCTCGGCCAGCAGGGCGGTGGCGGCCAAGGCCAGCGGGGCGGGCTGGCAGACGGCAATCACATGGGTGTCAGGGCCGAGATGGCGCATGAACTCGGCCAGATACAGCGTGTAATCCTCGACATCGAATTTGCCCATCGAAACCGGAATATCGCGGGCATTGTGCCAGTCGGTGATCCAGACATCGGCATCGGGCAACAGCGAATTGACGGTCGAGCGCAACAGCGTGGCATAGTGCCCCGACATCGGCGCCACCAGCAGGATGCGCCGGGTGCGTGCCGGGCGCCCCGACACGTCAAAGCGGATCAGATCGCCGAACGGCTTTGTCAACTCACGCTTGACACTGACCACCATGTCGCGGCCATCGAGGCTGAGCACGCTGGGAATACCCCAGTCGGGCTTGGCGACCATGCGGGCAAAGCTGCGTTCCGTCACGTCGCCCCAGGCGGCAAGAAGTTTGAACATCGGGTTGGGCACCAGCCCCACCGCCGGATAAGACCCCAGGGCCGATGCCGTTGCGCCCAACCATTGGTTGGTGTTTCGCATCGTTTCCATCAGATCGTAAGTCGCCATAAACCGCATGACACTCCTTAACTCCGAGAATACCCCGGTATGAATCACGCTTTGAACCCATCTGGCACAAGAGTTATGATGGGCTACGCGGTTCACTATGCTGCTGTGCAGCAATCTAGGATGGAAAAGCTCATATGACAACAAATGAATCTGGAAAGGATAAGCGCGAAGGCGCTGCTTCGGCGGTGCTTGAGGCGAATCTTGCCAAAGTCGAACTGCTGTCAGCGCGCCTGATTGCTGCCGTCTCAAACAAACGCACGGTTCCCAAGCCGCTGCAAGGGCCCAGCCAGGATCTGTTCCAGAAGGCCGCCGCCGCCTATGTCGCCGAGTTGATGGCAAACCCGTCAAAGATCATGGAGCAGCAGGTCAGCTTCTGGGCCAAGTCCATGAAACATTACATTGATGCCCAGCAAACGTTGGCCAGTGGCAAACTGGCCCCGCCGCCCGACACCGGGCCCAGCGACAAACGCTTTGCAAATCCCCTGTGGGACACACACCCCTATTTCAACTATCTCAAACAGCAGTATCTGTTCAGTGCCGAAGCGATGAACAAGGCCGTGTCGTCGCTGGAAGGGCTGGACCCGGCCGAGCGCAAACGTGTGACCTATTTCACGCAACAGATTGTCGACATGTTCAGCCCGACCAATTTCCTGGGCACCAACCCCGAGGCTTTGGCCCGCGCCGTTGAAACCGAGGGTCAGTCGCTGGTGGACGGGCTGGAAAATCTGGTGCGCGACATCGAGGCGAACGAGGGCGAGGTTTTGGTATCGCTGGCCGACAAACAGGCGTTTCGGCTGGGTGAAAACGTCGCCACGACCGAAGGGTCGGTTGTGTTTCGCAACCGCATGTTCGAGT
>JAACVA010000135.1:1458-1635 GCA_009992615.1 Rhodobacterales bacterium | reverse complement strand
GCACACCGCTGATGATCATTCCGCCTCAGATCAACAAATATTATGCGATGGATCTGTCGCCGATGACCTCTATGGTCCAGTTCCTTCTGGCGATGGAACAGCAGACCTTCGTTGTGTCGTGGCGTAATCCGTCCAAGGAGCATCGTGACTGGGGGCTGGACGATTACATCAACAGCC
>JAACVA010000135.1:0-1436 GCA_009992615.1 Rhodobacterales bacterium | reverse complement strand
CCGGCAGGTGACGAAGTCCTAGAAGATCAACGTTTCCGGTGCCTGCTCTGGCGGGATCACGACCGCGACGCTGGCGAGCCTTCTGGCCGCTGCAGATGATGACCGGATCAATGCGATCACGTTCATGGTCTGCGTCCTTAATCCGCAGAAAGAAGACAGCGAACTAGGCCAGATGGTTTCGGATGGCAGTCTCGAACTTGCGCGCAAATATTCGAAAAAGAAGGGCATCCTGAAGGGCGATGATCTGGCGCGCATGTTCGCCTGGATGCGTCCGAACGATCTGATCTGGAACTATGTCGTCAACAATTATCTGATGGGCGAAGATCCGGCGCCGTTCGACGTGCTGTTCTGGAATAACGACTCCACGAACCTTCCGGCGCAGTTGCACTCGGATTATCTCGACCTCGGTCTGAACCAGCCGTTCGATAATCCCGGCGAATACGAAGTCGCCGGGCATATGCTGGACATGTCGAAAGTGAAGGCGGACGCCTTTGTCGTGGCCGGACTCACGGATCACATTACGCCATGGAAGGCCTGCTATCGCACCACAGGCTTGCTGGGCTCAAAGAATGTCGAGTTTGTTCTGTCCTCCAGCGGGCATATTCAGTCACTGTTGAACCCACCTGGAAACCCCAAGGCGAAAATGTTCCGCAATCCGACGATTGCTCCAACAGCAGACGAGTGGGCGGCGGGTGCCACGGAAGAGGTGGGCAGCTGGTGGCCGGTCTGGGCCGAGTGGCTGAAAGCGCGTGCCGGAACACTCAAAACTGCACCAAAGGCTTGCGGGAGTGAGGCTTTCCAGCCTCTTTATGCCGCGCCAGGTCGCTACGTGTTCGACGAATAGCGTCAGGCAGAAGAAATCTGGAAGGTTCAGGCATGGCCGAGCAACGCCCGCAAATCACCATGGAAGATGTCGATGGCGTCGTCCTGCGCACGGCCTACTGGCGCGCGCAGGAGGCCAATGACAACCTGCCGCTCCTGTTCTTCAATGGCATCGGGGCGAATCTCGAATTAACGGCTGGTCTTGGAGAGATGTTTCCGGATCGTGATATCATCACGTTCGACGTACCCGGCGTCGGCAAGAGCCCGGTGACGCAATTGCCTTACCGGCCCTGGATGGCAGCACGTTGGGCACGCAAGCTGCTGGACAAGTTCGGCATTGAGTCCGTTGATGTGATGGGCGTGTCCTGGGGCGGTGCGCTGGCGCAGCAATATGCCTTCCAGTACCGTAATCGCGTTGGACGCTTGATCCTGTGCGCGACCACAGCTGGCATGACGATGATCCCGGGGCGGCCGAAATCGCTGTCCAAGATGGTCGATGCGCGCCGCTATACGGACCCGGACTTCATGCGCGAGAGCTTCAGCACGCTGTATGGTGATGCTGTCGATGGGGAAGTCGGGCGGCATATCGACAATCTGCTGCCGCCGGACCCGCG
>JAACVA010000106.1 GCA_009992615.1 Rhodobacterales bacterium | reverse complement strand
CAACCGCAGTATCCTGCCGTCTGTCCATTCGCTCTGCTCCATGGTTGGGTTGCAACTCCATGGAATACCAGAATGGGCAGCCCCTGCTGGCGCGCGCCCCAGCAGGGGCTCATCGCACCCACCGCGAGCGAATTTCCAGACGTCAGGTTAAGGTACCAGATGGCCGTCACCATCGACGAGAAGAAGACCCGGATCATCATCACACTACCGGCATCCTGTTTGCGAAAAGGACGTCTCCACCTTCTCTTCAGCAGGCTCGCACAACCAAAAACAGCCTCAATCAAGCGCCCCGACCCAATCAAAAAATCAATTCATATCACAACACCCAAGTCAACGACCGGTCGACAAACCGGATGCCGACATCGGATGCGCACGACAGACCCAAGGGCCGGGAAACCGGCCCAATGAACAGAAGAATGCCGCTTCGTGAATTGTCCGGGTTAGCAAAAGCATAAAATAGTCGACAATTTGAACCTGAAACGCGCAGGAACGGCGGACAAGCCGTCGCCCGTTTCCTGCACCCGGATGCGCGCCAGGAGGGCCATGCGGGTTTTTACCGCGTCGGGTTGCGATAGGTCATCCGCCGCACCGATCCTGTCTTGCTGCGCATCAGGATTGTTTCGGTGGTCAGAAACCCCGGTTCGCGCTTGATCCCCGCCAGAATCGACCCGTCGGTGACACCCGTGGCGGCGAAGATCACATCGCCGGTGACCATGTCATTCAGCGTATACACCCGGTCAAGGTTGGTGATTCCGGCCTTCTGGGCCCGCGCTTTTTCGTCGTCGTTGCGGAATACCAGCCGGCCGAAGATCTGCCCCCCCATGCATTTGAGCGCGGCAGCGGCCAGCACCCCCTCGGGTGCGCCGCCGCTGCCCATGTACATGTCAATTCCGGTCTTTTCCGCCTCGGCACAATGGATGATCCCGGCCACGTCGCCATCGGTGATCAGCCGGATTGCGGCGCCGGTGGTGCGGATTTCGGCGATCATTTCCTCGTGGCGGGGGCGTTCCAGCACACAGACGGTGATGTCTTCGGTGCTGCATCCCTTGGCGGCGGCGAGGGCGCTTATCCGCTCGCTGGGCGACATGTCCATGGTCACGACGCCACGCTTGAATCCGGGGCCGATGGCGAGCTTTTCCATATAGACATCGGGCGCGTGCAACATGCTGCCGCGCGGGCCCATCGCGATCACGGTCAGGGCGTTGGGCATGTCCTTGGCGGTCAGCGTCGTGCCTTCCAGCGGGTCCAGCGCAATGTCGACGGCAGGGCCATTGCCGGTGCCCACCTCTTCGCCGATAAAAAGCATTGGCGCCTCGTCACGCTCGCCCTCGCCGATCACCACGACGCCGGCGATGTCCAGCTTGTTCAACTGGTCGCGCATGGCGTTGACAGCAGCCTGGTCGGCGGCTTTTTCATCGCCCCGCCCGATCAGTCGGGCACTGGCCAGCGCTGCCGCCTCGGACACACGGGCGAGGCCCAAGGACAACATGCGATCATGGAATTCGGGAGTTTCGGGCATTGCAGCGTCCTTGTCAGCGGAAATGGGGGCCTGATGCCGGGGTAAGGCCTGGGCGCCGCTGTGGCAAGACAGTTAGCGCAACCGCAGTCACGCCGTCGTGAGGACGCCGCAGCAGAGCCGCAGCGCGATACCGGCGTCAGACCTCTTCGATGCGCAGCGCCACGGGTTCGCCCACCAGAACGCCGGTGCCGGCCATGCCGGCGATGGCGTGGTCCAGCGCATCGCGCATCGCCTTGTGGGTCACGATCAGCACCGGCGCATTGGGGCCGGGGTGATCGTATTGGCGCATCCGGTCAATCGATATTCCGTTGTCGCCTAGAACGGTGGCGATCTTCGCAAGGGCGCCGGGTTTGTCCTGCAAGGTCATCCGCAGGTAGAATGGCACAGCGGTGGCCGACGGTGCGGCGGTGGCGGCTGTCAGGCTGGTGGCGGGTTGACCAAACGTGGTAATCCGGGTGCCGCGAGCGATGTCGATCACGTCGGACATCACTGCGCTGGCCGTCGGGCCGCTGCCGGCACCGGCACCGCGCAGCACGGTCTGGCCCACGCTGTCGCCTTCCAGCACCACCATGTTTGTGCCGCCTTCAAGCTGACCCAGCGGCGATGCGGCGGGCACAAGGCAGGGCGTCATGCGCTGTTCCAGCCCCCGACCGGTCAGTTGTGCGACGCCCAGCAGCTTGATCCGGAACCCCATGTCGGCCGCCTGGCGGATGTCGTCGATGGTGATCCGCTGAATCCCCTCGAGTGTGACACTGGCGAAATCCACCCGCGTGCCAAAGGCGATGGCGGCCAGCAGGGCCAGTTTGTGCCCCGCATCAATCCCGCCGACGTCAAGGTTGGGATCGGCCTCGAGATACCCCAGATCGGCGGCTTCCTGGAACACCGCGTCATAGGTAAGGCCGGCGCTTTCCATCCGCGTCAGGATATAGTTGCAGGTGCCGTTCATCACGCCCATGATGCGGGTCATTTCATTGCCCGCCAGACCTTCGGTCAGGGCCTTGATCACCGGTATGCCGCCCGCGACGGCCGCCTCGAACCGGATCACCCTGCCTGCCGCCTCGGCCGCTTCGGCCAGAGCTTGCCCGTGGTGGGCCAGCATCGCCTTGTTCGCGGTCACCACGTCCTTGCCTGCGGCGATGGCGGCGCGGGTGGCGCCCAGCGCTGGGCCGCTGTCGCCGCCAACCAGTTCGACAAACACATCCACGTCGGCGCGGGTGGCCAGCGCAACGGGATCATCTTCCCAGGCGTAATCGGCCAGGCGCACCCCGCGATGCTTGGCGCGGCTGCGCGCCGAGACCGCGGTGATCACGATCTGACGCCCGGTGCGGGCGGCCAGAAGGGCGGCGTGATGCTGGACGATCTTCACGACGCCGGTGCCGACGGTGCCAAGGCCCGCGATGCCAAGGCGAAGGGGTGTGGTCATGGGAGGGCTCCGTCGCTGGGGATGTCTTTCCGGGTCTTGCCGGGGCTTAGCCTGTTTGACACCGGGGTTCAACGCGCCGCTTACCCGGAATTGCGGGCAATGGCGGCGCGCATGCGGGCGATGTCGGCATCGGAAACCGCGCTGCGGCGCATCGCGGCGGCGCGGGTGCGCAGGCGCTGCGCCCGCGCCGCCAGGTCACGCGAAAGCGTGGGATCGGTCAGTTGTTCTGTCTGGGCACTGGCCAGAAGCGCGGTCAATGGCACCAACTGCGGGTAATCGGCGCGGGCGGTGGCGGTGCCGCGCCCCAGATCGGGATAGCCGGTGCAGGCCCCGAGGGCCAAGGCAGCAAGCAGTATGATGCGTGTCATGCGACCCCCCCCTGGCTGGCGTCCGGCCCAGATAACCGTGGGGGGGTGCCTTGGGCAAGTGTGGACGCCTCCGGCGGGAGTATTTTTACAAAGAAGAAACCGGAGGCGACAAGAGTATGAAACCGCGTCAATGGGCCGGTTTGATGAAGGTGTTGTTGCGCAGGTCGCGCAGGGCCTGTTGCAATTCGTCCCGGGTGTTCATCACGATGGGGCCGTGCCAGGCGATGGGTTCCTGGATTGGTGCGCCCGAGATCAGCAGGAACCGGACGCCTTGTTCGCCCGCCTGCACCGTCACCTCGTCGCCGGTGCCAAAGCGGATCAGCGTGCGGTCACCCGACATGTCACGGATGTTCAACTCTTGGCCCATCACCTCTTTTTCCAGCAGCACCCCTGTGGGTCTGGACGCATCCGCAAAGCCGCCTGACCCGGCAAAGACATAGGCAAAGGCACGGCGGTAGGTGTCTACCTTGAAGGTTTTCCTGACCCCCGGCGGCACCGAAATGTCGAGGTATTGCGGATCGGCGGCGATGCCGTCGACCGGCCCCCGCTTGCCCCAGAAAGCACCGGTGATGACGCGCACCCGGGTGCCGTCGTCGTCGGTCACTTCGGGGATATCGGCGCCTTTCATGTCCTGATAGCGCGGCGCGGTCATCTTCAGGTGGCTGGGCAGGTTCGCCCAGAGTTGAAACCCGTGCATCTGACCGGTGGCGTTGCCGCGCGGCATTTCCTGATGCAATATGCCCGATCCGGCTGTCATCCACTGTACGTCGCCCGCACCGAGGGTGCCGCGGTTGCCCAGGCTGTCACCATGGTCGACCTCGCCGGCCAGCACATAGGTGATGGTTTCGATGCCGCGGTGTGGATGCCAGGGAAAGCCGCGCAGGTAATCGGCGGGGCGTTCGTTGCGGAAATCGTCGAACAGCAGGAACGGATCCAGCGCCTCGGGATCGGCAAATCCGAAGGCGCGGTGCAGTTTTACGCCAGCGCCTTCCAGGGTGGGCTGCGCAGGGGTGGCGGACAGGACAGGACGGATCGACATGGCGGATGCTCCTTCTTTGTGGTGGAGATGGGGCCGGGCGGGGCGGGCGGCAAGCCGCATGATTGCACGGGTTCTGTGCGGCTATGCCGCATCCGGGCCAAACGTCCTGCGTGGCGCACCCGCAGGTTGCGCCAGACAGGGAGGGAAACGGCGATGCGCTTTGGGGGTATCGGGCTGTTTCAGGCGGTGGCTGATCGCGCCGGTGTGCCGCAGCAGGTGAAGGGGCGGCGCCTCTCGATTTTCGATGATGGGATTACGCGTTCAGCCCGGGTGAGTTTTCACCCGACATCGCCCCGCGGCCGGAACAGGTGCCGGGCCGGACAGCTGCGCGCCCGGCCGTGATGCACGACCAAACGGAATGGCGCTGCGCCAAAGCGGGGTGTGAAACCGCTCGATTTCCGGGCGCGGCTGGGCTAGGGCGGGGTGTCGTTTCAGGAGTCCGCCGATGTCAGACGTTCTTGCCACCGTTACGCCTTCTCCGTTGCGACGGATCTTGGGGGTGACGGTCATGGGCACGCTGGGGGTGCTGCTGGTCTATTCTGCCCTGGTGACAGCGCCTTCGTTCGGCTGGCGGTTGGTCTTGCTGGCCTTCGGGGGGCTGGCGCTGGCCGGTACGGTGCGGCTGTGGCAGGCGACGCAGGGCCGGGTGGAACTGACCGCGACGCAATTGCGCGATTCAGCCGGAACGGTGCTGGCCGAGATGGATCAGATCGTCGCCATCGACCGGGGCATGTTTGCGTTCAAGCCTTCCAACGGTTTCGTGCTGAAATTGGCCGGGCGGCATCCGCGCGGCTGGGCGCCGGGCCTGTGGTGGCGCACTTCGCGCCGTGTGGGCATCGGTGGCGTGACCAGCGCGCATGAGGCGAAGGCCATGGCCGAGTTGTTGGCCGCGCGGATCGCGGCGGCGCGCCGCGACGCCTGATTTGGCGCATTTCAGCTGCTGGGAACGCCGGTGGACCACGACAGTTGTGGCACGAACCGCGGCGAGGCGATCACCCGATTGGCGAATGTGCTGGCCGGCAGGCCGATGCTGAAGGGCGGTTGATAGGCCATCCAGGTTTCCACGATCACCGCCGAATCGGCGTTGGCCAGAACCGGGATGACCGGGGCAAAGGGGGCAAGGGTGGCCTGGGTGATCTGTGGCCGGGATGCGTCGGTGGTGTAGGACCAGACAAGGCGGTGCGCGTCGGTCGGTTCGTCATAATAGACAACCGTCACCCGCAGGATCGTAGTCTGGGCATTGTTGGTCAGAAACGCGTGATACTTGCCCAGACCGGCCATGAAGGCCGTGTCCACAGGGTTCCATTGCCGGGTCAGCAGATCGGATATGGTATAGGTGGCCCGCAGGTTCAGCGACTGCATGCGATAGCCATCGACGTAGGTGTAGGTGGCCAGCATCGCCCAGAGCAGCAGTGGCAGGATTAGAACGGTTTCGATGGTAGAACTGCCACCGGTGTCGCGGGCGAAGCTGCGCAGCCTGTGGCGCAGGTGGATCAGGATCTGTGTCATGTCGGTTCATTCACAAAAAAGGTCGATGCCATCATCTTGTACCCGCCGTTCACCACCGGCGGCAGAACCTTGCCCAGACCGACGGCCGGAAAGATCGGATCATGCAGATAGCAGA
Source organism: Rhodobacterales bacterium (assembly GCA_009992615.1). Lineage (GTDB taxonomy): Bacteria > Pseudomonadota > Alphaproteobacteria > Rhodobacterales > Rhodobacteraceae > Oceaniglobus. The sequence continues at coordinate 3,711 of JAACVA010000106.1, read as the reverse complement.
AGCGGATCAGCATGATTTCATTGTTCGCCCCCGCAGTGAAGTTGATCACCGGGTTCATGGGTTGATTGCGGTCGATGCAATCGCCGCCGCCCTCCTGATAGGTGAACCCGCGTGTCGCCACGGGGCCCATTTCCAGTTTCATGTTGGTGTCGCAGTCGGTCAGCAGCAATGCCTCGGCACAGACCGCCGCCTTGAGAACGGCGGGGTCACGGTATTCTGGTTTGCCCAGCCGCAGATCGCGCACCACGATGTCCATCGCGCGTTCCATCATCGCCTGGCGCATCTGGATCACCCCCATTTCGGCGGCACACATGAACACGCCGATGACCACGGGAAACATCAATGCGAAATCGACAGTCGCCACGCCATCCTCGCGGCACAGGAAGTTTTTCAGGCGCGCGATCATTGGATCAGCCGCAACTGGTTGATGGTCGAGGCGATGGCCGAAAAGGCATAGACGATGTCGTTGCCATTCACCTCGAAATAGTGGTTTTCCGAACTGGCGCATTCCTTCATCAGGGGCGCGTCGGATTCGTCGATCTCGAAGGCGACGCTGAACACCAGAATGCCCTTGGCTTTGGCCTCGGCGCAGATCATGCGCATCCGCCGATCTTTTTCCCAAGCGCCGACATAGGTGCGGGTGTTGTTGCGATACCAGTCCCAGTACAGCGAGGCGTTGTCGTTCTGCCGATACCACATGTAATAGGCGTTGTAGCCGAGCGAGGCGGCGTTCCACAGTTCTTGATAGCTTAGCTGTCGGGTGTTGGAGTTGCCGCCGTCCCTGCTGTTGCTCCAGCTGTCGGTGCGCGCCCAGTACCAGTCTTCCCATTTGGTGCTGTCGCCGTCTTCGTTGCCGTATTCCTGGTGATCGACGCTGAACCGCCAACTGCCGTCGGAATATTGCCTGCCCCAAACGTCGGACAGGCCCGCGTTGAACTCATTGCGCAGCATGTATTGGTTGGTGTGTGCGCCATCGGTCATGACCACAAGCACCTTCATCGTGTTCGGGCGGTTGAAATCAAAGGGGCGGTCGGCAAAGTCTGCCGCCACCTCGCCCGCCGCGATCAGATCGTCGGTGATCGTGCGGAACGACGGGTCAAGCAGCGCAGCACCCCATTTCAGCCCAACATCGGTTGAGGTGTTGCCGCCCGGTGTCAGCGCGGCGATCTGCGCCAGCAGCGCAGCCTTGTTTCCGCCCAAGGGGTGCACCTGAAACGCCGGATCATTGCGGCAGACAAAGGCGGCGGGCGGGCTGGTGCGCGTCCAGGGGTCGAAATGGCCGGTCTGGTTGCGGTTTGCGCCGGGCAAGGCGGTGGTCGAAAAATCGCCGGATTCAAAATCGACGCAATGCGAATAGTCCTGCCTGTACGACAGATCCATTTGGTCGGTCACGGTTTTGCCGATGTTAACCTGGGTGGAATAGGGCACGATCGAAACGGAAACCTCGCCTTCGCCCGCTACGCTGCGTTCGTCTGACAGGACGGTGTTCACGAAATTCGTGGCGGCCTGTTTCATTTCGCCCAGCCGGGTGCCCCAACCCATCGAACCAGACACATCCAGCACCATCGCAATCTCGATGTCGCTGATTTCTTCGCGCGCCGTGCCGAGAGCCCGCGCCGCCAGAGAGTCAACCCCCAGGGTGTTGACGAACAGCGTGCCCACATCGACCGATGAGGTTGCCGTCACTGTGCGCGAATTGATGCTTTCCACGACATTGATCGTGCCCAGATACCCCGCCATCCCCGCCTTGTCGAAATAATCGGTTACGACTGCCCTCGGGTCCAGTCTCTGATCCAGGTCGGCGGCGGCAAGTACCGCAGTGTCGACGGTGTTTTGCAGGCGAAGGCGCGTGTATTCGTTGCGCATGATGTCAACCGAAATGCCGCCGATCAGCATGATCCCCATGAACAGGTACAATCCGAACAACAGCATCGAACCGTCCTCGTCCCGGATCAAGCGGGCGGCGAGGGTGCGGCGTGCCGCGGCCGTTTCGGACAGGCCCTTCAGAACTGTGGTGTGTGTCACAAGCCGATTCCCGATTCCAGGGCGTGCCGGGGCGCGCCGTACCGGAGCAGCTATGACGCGAGGTTTCGGCGGTATTGAGACCGCAATAAGACATTTGGGGCGGATTTGAGTTGAAATGATGCAAAATACCGACTGCTGCTGTGGCGGGCATGGCAGGGGCGGCTGCCCGCCCACCCCTCAGCTGGAGGAAGCAGCGCCGGCGTCTTCCCACAAAAGCTGTGGCGCAAAGCGCGGGCTGGTCACCAGAAAGTTGTACAGCACCGTATCGCTCAGCCCCATGACGAAGGCCGAGCGATAATTCATCCAGGTTTCCACTACGATCACGCTGTCACCATTCGCCGTGATCGGCAGGCGGTCGGATGCGGCACCAGCGCTGGCGTCGGTGTAGGCGTCAATGGTGCCGCGGGCGCGCGACCAGACCAGATCAAAGGCGTTGGCATCGCCATCGAAGCGGAACACCGAAACGCGCAGCGATTTGTCATAGGACCGGTTGACCAGAAAGGCGAGCAGCCGTTCCGTGCCGTCGATGAAGTTGTCGTTCATCGGCTCGGTCTCGCGCGACAGGATATCGCTGATCGTGTGGGCGGCCTTGACGTTGACATTGGCCAGGCGCAGCCCGTCGAAATAGCTGTACATCGCCAGGATCGCCCAGGCCAGCATCGGCAACAGCAGGATGGTTTCCACCGAATAGCTGCCTTCGCTGTCGCGGCGAAACCGGGCAAGGCGTGATTTCAGGCGCAGTTTCATTGGCTTGATCCTTGCTCAGGGTTCGTTGACGAAGGCGGCTGTGGAAATGGCGGCATATTCGCCCGCCCCGTCCTTGGGCAGCATCAGCCCCAGAGCGGTTGTCGGAAAGATAGGCCGCACCTTGACGCAGGCGCGCACCAGCATGATGTCACCGGGCTGGCCGGGGATGAACCGGGTGACCGGCGCGATGTTCTCGCTGCGGTCGATACACTCGGCGTTGGGGGTGAAGGTGGCAAAGCTGCTGCGCGGCACGGCGCGCATTTCCACCCGCAGGGCATTCATGCAATCCGGGATCAACAGTGCCTGATCGCAGATCAGTTGCTTTACCTGGTCGTGGGTGGGCGGCGTGCTCGGGTTGATCCGCACCGCGCGCATGGCGATGTCGGTGCCCCGCTCCAGCATGACGCTGCGCATGTTCAGCAGGCCCGCCTCGGCTCCCGACATGAACATCCACAGGACCGGGGTAACGAGGATCACGAATTCGATCGTCGGTCCGCCATCCTCGCTGCGGGCAAACCGGCGCAGAGCGCTGAAAAAATGTTTCATTGGGTCAACTTCAGTTTGGAGATCGTGTTTGCGATCTGGTCAAAGGCCGCTTCCAGATCGTTGCCGACCACGCGGATAAAATAGTTGGGGTTGCTGGCGCATTGCCGCATGACGTTGGCCGCACGGTCGGTAACCTCGAAGCCGATGGTAAAAACCGTGGCACCCCGGTCGCGCACCCGACCGCACAGGTTCAGCAGGCGGGCGTCCTTGGTGGGGCCGTTCACGCCTGTCCAGACGGCGTTGTAGAAATTGTTCATCCGGGTATTCGAGTTGAACCGCGCCCGAACCCAGTACCAAGCGAAGTGGCGCACCGACATTTCGTTCCACAAGTCAGAATAATCCACCTGAACCGGCGCTTGGTTGATCGGGGTCAGCGCAGCGATCAGCGCCGAT
>JAACVA010000320.1 GCA_009992615.1 Rhodobacterales bacterium | reverse complement strand
CTGGCTGCGCTCCAACGTGAGGCCACCGAGGCTGAAATCGCGCGCGGCAGGTCACAGGATGCAGACCTTGGCGACGACACCGGATTCGAATCCGAAGTGGCCCGGCAAAGCCATGCCGAACCCACCGAGGATTCTGATGAACGGGCCTTGAACCGGCTCCTCGAAGAAACCAATACCAAGCTGAGCGAAACCGAAGGGTCGCGCCGTCGCTCAGCGATTGCGCACCTGAAGGCGGCCGTTGCGGCCACCAGGGCCGACCGGCTGCTGAAGGGCAACCGTACGGAGCCTGACGAAGACGAAAGTCTTAACCGTTATCGTGACGATCTGGCGCAGGTCGTCCGCCCGCGCAGGCCCGTGTCAGGGGTTCCCAACCCGGGCGAACCCGCCCCGCGCGAACGCCCGGCCGATCGGCTGGCGGCGCGCCCCGCGCCTCTGGTGCTTGTCTCGGCCCAGCGGGTTGATCAGCCCGTTGATGGCGCAGCCCGCATTGCCCCTGTGCGTCCGCGCCGGGTGTCGGTCGGCCAATCCACCACGACGGCAGAGGTGGAACAGGGCTCCGGTGCGATCAAGGGCAAGCCGATCAGCTTCTCCGACTATGCCCATGCCCGAGGTGCCTCTGAATTGACCGATGTTCTGGAAGCGGCAATCGCCTATGCCGCCGAAATCGAAGGCCAGGCCGAACTGTCGCGCCCGCAAATCCTGCGCAAGGCGGCCGCGTTGCGCCCCGATCTGGCAACAAGCCGGGAAAAGGGATTGCAAAGCTTTGGCCAGTTGCTGCGCTCGGGGCGGATCCGCAAAGTGGGGCTGGGGCAATTCGCCCTGAACGAAGCCCATGCGTCGCGGCAGAATCGCGCCTGATTCCATCGAAGGAAACACAGTGAGATAAAAGGCGGCCTGCTCAGGGCCGCCTTCACGCGTCAGGACACTGTCGTCAATCGCCATTCTGCGCGTCAGGATCGGCCTGACCGATGCCCTTGAACACCGCCTTGAACGGCAACGCCCAGACCACCCCCAAAGCGACGTAAATCGCAAGTTCCAGCAGGATCGACGGGCGATCCAGCAATGTCACCACCCAGCTTGCCGTCAGAACGTAGGCTGGCAACCCGACCAGCAGGATCAACAGCGACCACCGCCGCCGCGCCTTGTAACTCAGTGCCATCGCGCGTCCTTCAATCTGCGAACGGATCGGTCACCAGGATCGTGTCCTCCCGCTCGGGTGAGGTGGAAAGTAGGGCAACCGGGCAACCGATCAACTCTTCCACCCGGCGGACGTATTTGATCGCCTCGGCAGGCAGGTCGGCCCAGCTGCGCGCGCCCTCGGTCGATTCGGACCAGCCGGGCAAGTCTTCGTACACCGGAACACAACGCGCCTGCTGGTCGGCGGCGGTGGGCAGATAATCGAGCGACGCGCCGTCCAGCGTATAGCCGACACAGATCTTCAACGTCTCGAATCCGTCCAGCACATCCAGTTTCGTCAG
>JAACVA010000319.1 GCA_009992615.1 Rhodobacterales bacterium | reverse complement strand
ATAGAGCTGTTCGAGATACGCGGCATTATGCCCCTGCATGAAGGAAGAGGCGTGAAAGAGGTCGTTGGGGGATTGGTCGGTCATTGTGGCACATTTATTCCTGTCAGACTGATCCGGGATCGCATGTGTTCATGGCCATCAAAAGGATCAGTTAAAACAATTGAAACGCCGTAAGTCATACGAGTTTCTCCAGTCTTTCTAGAATGTTGGCGCGGATTTGCGATAGAGCTGTTTCCCGTGAGAAGTGGGTATACTGGGCCTCTCTCAGAGCGTTTCCCTTTGATGTTGCGGCTTCGGCATCCATAAGAAATGATTTGCAGGCATCAATCATCTCACTTGCGGTATCTGCTGTTGATAGATGATTGCCAAGCTCCGAGCCAAAACCTGACGCGGCAAAGGATGTGCAAACAATCGGGCGTGCAAATGAACAGGCTTCGATGACCTTTATCTGCGACCCACCACCCTCGAAGATAGGGGCAACAACAACAAGCGCTCTTGCATATTCAGCGCCAAGGTTGTCGACACTTCCGACGTAATCAACCCGCTCTAGGTTTGGAAACACCGGCTTGAGGCTCTTCCAATCGCCCATCCCTACAATTCTCAGGTGGGCCTCTGGATGAACTCGAGATATGTCCTTCCAGCACCTTCTCATGAACCAAACCATTCCACGTTTGTTCGGATTGTGATCAAATTGGCCGACGAAAAGGACGTCCTTCGCCCTTCCTGCGTCAGATAGAGTGCTTGGATCTACCCTTCCATAAGGGACGTTCGGAGCAACATGGGAGGCGACCCCGAGGTTGGTCAATACGTCATTCGGGTTGGCGTACCAAATCTGATCTGCTCTGGAGAGCGATTTTGAAAGCTCGCGTTTGACTCTCGTCAACAACGCTGGACCGAGCAGCCATTCCGTTAAAAAAGGACCGATGCGTGTAGCGAATTGGGTGAAGAGTTTCTTATCGTCGCGGTCGTCAACATCGACCATGATCAAGCGATCGCCTTTTGACTCGTACAATCCACTTCGTGAAAATGTCTTGGCATACCGGAACACAATGATCGGTGTGCCTAGATCGGCTATCGCACTCTCGATGTTCGCCTTGAGACTGTTGTCAACGCGGAAAATTCTCGAAGGGTTGAGCAGATCCAGAATTTTGGAAAGTCGCCTTTTCAGGCCACTTGTTTTCCCGATAGAGAAATTCTGGTTTTGGATACCGATGACGGACTCCGCTCCGGAAAAGAAGGTTGCAGGGATGGGTCCGGATGTTGATCCGACTATTAACACCCGAACGCATCCAATGCCGCGAAGCGCATCAAAAAAGAGCGCAGTCCGTTGCCCTCCACCGCCACGCGAGTTGGTCGAACCTTCAGGAACGATCATCACCACCGTTGGTCTGTCGTCCGAAGCATCTTTCGCATACCAGCTCATAACCGCACTCATGGCAACTTCTATCCGTGGTCTACCCGATGGCCTTGAGGACGGCTTCGCCGAGGCCTGCGGGGCTGTCGGCGACGGTGATGCCGGCGGATTTCATCGCCTCGATCTTGCTCTCCGCGTCGCCCTTGCCGCCCGCGACGATGGCGCCGGCATGGCCCATGCGGCGGCCCGGAGGGGCGGTGCGCCCGGCGATGAAGCCCGCGGTGGGTTTCCAGCGCCCCTTTTTCCGCTCATCGGTCAGGAATTGCGCCGCCTCTTCCTCGGCCGCGCCGCCG
>JAACVA010000105.1 GCA_009992615.1 Rhodobacterales bacterium | reverse complement strand
CCCTGGTGTTGCTGCGCCGTCTGGGGTTGAAGACCATCGGCGCGCTGGCCGAGGCACCGCGCCTGTCGCTGACCCGCCGCTTTGCCCGCGAACCGCTGGAATCGAACCCGCAGATGCGGCTGGATCAGGCGCGGGGCCGCTTACCCGAGCCGGTGGGCAGCGTCGAGGCGGCGCCGCCCCTGATCGCCCGCGCCACCCTGCCCGAGCCGGTGCAGGATCCCACCGACTGGCTGCCTGCGCTGGCCGAGGATCTGTGTGCGCAACTGATGCAACAGGGGCTGGGCGCGCGGCGGCTGCATCTGGCGGTGTATCGCACCGACGGCACGGTGGCGGGCATCGCCGCCGCCACATCCGCCCCCACCCGCGATCCGGCCCATCTGGTGCGGCTGTTTGCCGAGCGTGTGGCGCAGATCGACCCCGGCTTTGGTTTCGATCTGATCACCCTGTCCGCCGGCATCACCGAAGCGGTGCGCGCCATCCAGGTACATCTGGATGGCCAGAAGGATGACGATCTGGGCCTGCCTCTGCTGATCGACAGGCTGGCCGCGAAATTCGGCGCGCGGGCGGTGAAACGTCCGGTGCTGTGCGCCAGCCATATGCCCGAGCGGGCCGAGGTGGCGCAGACCGCGCTGGCCGATGCCCCCGCCCACGCCGCCGCCGCCGTTGCGCGCGACCGGCCCCTGCGCCTGCTGGCGGTGCCTGAACAGGTGACGGTGATCTATGCCGTGCCCGAAGGCCCGCCTGCGCGGTTTGTCTGGCGCCGCCAGACCCATCTGGTTGCCCGTTATGAGGGGCCGGAACGTATTGCGCCGGAGTGGTGGCACGACCGGCCGGGCACCCGCCTGCGTGATTACTTCAAGATCGAGGATCAGCGCGGCCGCCGCCTGTGGGTGTACCGCGAAGGGCTGCACGGGGATGGGCGCGGCGGCGCACCCTGTTGGTTCGTGCATGGAATGTTCGGGTGAGGAGGGCGGACCCTTCACAGGGGCGCATGATCCATGCCTGAAAACGATCACCAGCACCCCAAGCGCACCCTGGACGACGGGTTCACCCCGAACCCGCCCGCGCCTTATGTCGAATTGGGGCTGACCACCTGTTTCTCGTTCCTGCGCGGCGCGTCCGATGCGGTTGATCTGGTGGCCACCGCCTGGGCGCAGGGGCACCATGCCATCGGCTGTGCCGATCTGAACACCATGGCCGGGGTGGTGCGGTTGCATGGTGCGGCGATCAAGGCGCAGATGCGGCCGGTGATCGGCTGTCGGCTGCGTCTGACCTGTGGCGCGGGGTTTTTGGCCTATCCGCGCGACCGCGCCGCCTATGGCCGGCTTTGCGCGCTGTTGTCCAAGGGCAAGATGCACGACCCCGAGGGCAACTGGCAGGCCAAGGGCGCCTGCGACATCACGCTGGACGATCTGGCCGCCCATGGCGAAGGTGTGCAACTGATCGCACTGCCGGGTGACAGCATCGCCCATTTCGCCGCCGGGCTGCCCCGGCTGGTGCGTGCGCTGCCCACCCTGCGCCATGTCGCGGCCAGCCACCTGTATCGCGGCGATGATCGGGCGCGGATCAACCGGCTGGACACCCTGGCGCGGCGGCATGGGCTGGGCCTGCTGGCCACCAACGACGTGCTGTACCACGCCCCCGACCGCCGCCCGTTGCAGGACGTGATGACCTGCATTTTGCACAAGACCACCATCATGAAGGCCGGATTCCTGCTGGAATCCAACGCCGAGCGGCACCTGAAATCGCCTGCCCAGATGGCGGCGCTGTTTGCCGAATGGCCCCACGCCATCGCCGCGACCCGCGAGGTGGCCGATGCCTGCACCTTCGATCTGCGGCAGTTGTCCTATGAATACCCGCGCGAAACCCTGCCCGAGGGGCGCGTGCCGCAGGAGTATCTTGAGCATCTGACGTGGGCCGGGGCCGCCGAGCGGTATCCGAAGGGGGTGCCACCCAAGGTGTCGGCCACGCTGGACAAGGAACTGGCGATGATTGCCAAGCTGAACATCGCCCAGTATTTCCTGACGATCCACGACATCATCCTGTTTGCCCGCCAAGAGGTGTCGCCGCCGATCCTGTGCCAGGGGCGCGGCTCGGCGGCCAATTCGGCGGTGTGCTATGTGCTGGGCATCACGGCGGTGGACCCCGACCAGAACGATCTTCTGTTCGAGAGGTTCATTTCCGAGGAACGCACCGAACCCCCCGACATCGACGTGGATTTCGAGCATGAGCGCCGCGAGGAGGTGATCCAGCACATTTATGCCAAATACGGGCGGGCGCGGGCCGGGCTGTGTGCCACCGTAATCCACTATCGCCCGCGCATGGCGGTGCGCGAGGTGGGCCGTGTCATGGGCCTGTCCGAGGATGTGACCGGCGCCTTGGCCAAGACGATCTGGGGCAGTTGGGGGCGCGAGGTGGGCGCGCGCGAGGCGGCGCAGGCCGGGTTGGACCTGTCTGATCCGCTGCTGGCGCGCACGATCCGGCTGGCCGACCAGATGATCGGTATGCCGCGCCACCTGGGCCAGCATGTGGGCGGGTTCATCCTGACCGAAACGCCGCTGAGCCATACCGTGCCCATCGGCAACGGTGCGATGCCCGCGCGCAGTTTCATCGAATGGGACAAGGACGATATTGACGAGTTGCGGATATTGAAGGTCGATATCCTGGCGCTGGGAATGCTGTCGTGCATCCGCAAGGGGTTTGAGCTGATCCGCGCGCACCATGGCCGCGATCTGGACCTAGCCCGCGTGCCGCAAGAGGATCGGGCGGTTTATGACATGCTGTGCCGGGGCGACAGTCTGGGCACGTTCCAGGTGGAAAGCCGCGCGCAAATGAACATGCTGCCGCGCCTGAAACCGCGCACCTTTTACGATCTGGTGATTCAGGTGGCCATCGTGCGGCCCGGCCCGATTCAGGGCGACATGGTGCATCCCTATCTGCGGCGCCGTCAGGGGAAAGAGGCGGTGGAATATCCGTCCCCCGGCCCCGAACATGACCCGGATGAGTTGCGCAACATCCTGGGGCGCACCCTGGGCGTGCCGATCTTTCAGGAACAGGCGATGAAGATCGCCATCGACGCCGCCAAATTCTCGCCTGCCGAGGCGAATGAGTTGCGCAAGGCGATGGCGACGTTCCGCTCACGCGGGACGATCGAGAAGTTGCAGGAAAAGATGGTGGGCCGGATGATGCAGCGCGGATACGATCCCGCGTTCGCCCAGCGGTGTTTCGACCAGATCAAGGGGTTCGGCGAATACGGTTTTCCCGAAAGCCACGCCGCCAGTTTTGCGCACCTTGTCTATATATCCTGCTGGATCAAGCGGCATTACCCCGACGTGTTCTGCGCCGCGCTGCTGAATTCGCAACCCATGGGGTTCTATGCCCCGGCCCAGATCGTGCGCGATGCGCGCGAACACGGGGTCGAGGTGCGGCCGGTGGATGTGAACCTGTCGGACTGGGACAACACGCTGGAACCGGTGCGGGCGGGGGTGTTCGCCGTGCGGCTGGGGCTGCGGCAGGTGGACGGGCTGTCGCGGGCCATGGGCGCGCGGATCGTGGAGCGGCGCGCCGACCCGTTCACCGACCTGAAGGATCTGAAGGATCACACCCGCCTGGATGCGGGCAGCATCCGCAAGCTGGCAGCGGCCGATGCGTTCCGCTCGATGGGGCTGGACCGCCGCCAGGCCCTGTGGGACGCCAAGGCGCTGCGCGACGCACCCGACCTGCCGCTGTTCGCCGAGACGCGGGACGAGGGGGTGGAGCAGCCGTTCCAACTGCCCGCCATGCCGACCTGCGAACATGTGGTGGCGGATTACCAGACGCTGCGCCTGTCGCTGAAGGCGCATCCGTTGCAGTTTCTGAGGAAAAGCATGGCGCGCCAGGGATATACCCCCGCAGGGCAACTGCTGTGCATGGGCAATGGGCGGCGGGTGAAACTGGCCGGTCTGGTCTTGGTGCGCCAGCGTCCGGGCAGCGCCAAGGGCGTGTGTTTCATCACGCTGGAGGATGAAACCGGGGTGGCCAACCTGGTGATCTGGCCCAAGATGATGGAGGCGTTCCGCAAGGTTATCATGCAGGCGCGCCTTCTGGACGTGACCGGCGTGGTGCAGCGCGACGGCAGCGTGATCCACGTCGTCGCAAGCCATCTGAACGACCGCAGCGATGCGTTGGAACGATTGTCGCAGGACATGCTGCAAACACCGCTGGCCCGTGCCGATGAACTGCGCAAACCTGTGCCGAACGGCACCCACCGCCACCCCCGCGATGTGCGGGTGATCCCGAAATCGCGCGATTTCCACTGACCCGCGGCGCCTGTGTCTTGCCAAGGGCGCCACATTGGCCTATAGGCGTAGCCGTCAACGGGGCGGCACAGCCCTGGGCGGGGCACGATGCAGGGTCGGTTTCCACCGGCCCTTGTTGTTTTGCGCCACCCGACCAATGGAACCCAAAGACCGGCGGAGACAACCGCACGGCCAGCAAAAGACCACAAAGGACCCATACGCCACATGAGCGCATCCACCACGATGGAGGAATTCGAAGCCCTCCTGAACGAAAGCTTCGAAATTGACACGCCCGACGAGGGCTCGGTTGTCAAAGGCAAGGTCATCGCCATCGAGGCGGGACAGGCCATCATCGACGTCGGCTATAAAATGGAAGGCCGCGTCGATCTGAAGGAATTTGCAGAACCCGGCGAACAGCCCAACGTGCAGGTTGGTGACGAAGTCGAAGTGTTCCTGCGTCAGGTCGAGAATGCCAAGGGCGAAGCCGTCATTTCCCGCGAAATGGCCCGCCGCGAAGAAGCCTGGGATCGTCTGGAAAAGGCATATGCCAGCGAAGACCGTGTCGAGGGCGCGATCTTTGGCCGGGTCAAGGGCGGGTTCACCGTGGATCTGGGCGGCGCGGTTGCGTTCCTGCCCGGATCACAGGTCGATGTGCGCCCGGTGCGCGATGCCGGCCCACTGATGGGGCTGAAACAGCCGTTCCAGATTTTGAAAATGGACCGCCGTCGGGGCAACATCGTGGTGTCGCGCCGTGCGATCCTCGAAGAATCCCGCGCCGAACAGCGCGCCGAAGTCATCGGCAACCTGACCGAAGGTCAGGCCGTGGACGGTGTTGTCAAGAACATCACCGAATATGGTGCCTTCGTGGATCTGGGCGGCGTTGACGGGCTGTTGCACGTCACCGACATGGCGTGGCGCCGGGTCAACCACCCGTCGGAAATCCTGTCGATCGGCGAGACCGTCAAGGTTCAGGTCATCAAGATCAACAAGGAAACCCACCGTATCAGCCTGGGCATGAAACAGCTTCAGGCCGATCCGTGGGATTCGGTGGAAGAAAAGTTCCCGCTGGAATCCGTGCACATGGGCCGCGTGACCAACATCACCGATTATGGCGCATTCGTTGAGCTTGAGCCGGGCGTCGAAGGTCTGGTCCATGTTTCGGAAATGTCCTGGACCAAGAAAAACGTGCACCCCGGCAAGATCGTTTCGACCTCGCAAGAGGTTGAGGTCATGGTGCTGGAAATCGATTCGTCCAAGCGCCGCGTTTCGCTGGGCCTCAAGCAGACCATGCGCAACCCGTGGGAAGTGTTTGCCGAAACCCACCCAGAGGGCACCCAGGTTGAAGGCGATGTGAAGAACATCACCGAATTTGGCCTGTTCGTCGGTCTTGAGCATGACATCGACGGCATGGTGCACCTGTCCGACCTCAGCTGGGATCAGCGCGGCGAAGAGGCGATCCAGAACTATCAGAAGGGCGACGTGGTTCAGGCCATTGTCACCGAAGTTGACGTCGAGAAAGAGCGTATCTCGTTGTCGATCAAGGCTTTGGACGACAGCTTTACCGGCGCGACCGAGGGCGTCAAACGCGGCTCGATCATCACCGTGACCGTGACCTCGATCGAGGATGGCGGTGTCGAGGTGGAGTATGAGGGCGCGAAATCCTTCATCCGCCGCAGCGATCTGTCGCGCGACCGGGCCGAACAGCGCCCTGAGCGTTTCGGTATCGGCGACAAGGTTGATGTGCGGGTAACCAACGTCGATCAGAAAACCCGCCGGTTGGGCCTTTCGATCAAGGCGCGCGAAATTGCCGAAGAGAAAGAGGCGGTCGAACAGTATGGCTCGTCCGACTCGGGCGCCTCGCTGGGCGATATTCTGGGGCGCGCGCTGAAGGGCGAAGACTGATCCCTTTGTACAGCTGGCCAAATCCGGCCTGAGCGATAATCGCCCCGCAGCCTGTGCTGCGGGGCGCTTTGCATTTCAAAACAGCGTCATCTTGTCACCCTTTGGCGCGAATCATTGCTGTTCCTGCGGATGCCTTGCTGCCCTGCGCCGTTATGGGGCGGGCGAGATTTCAACAGCCTTGCAATTTTCCGCTCAAAACAGCCCGTTAGCGGGAAAAATTGCGCTTGAGCGCTGCACGGCATGTGTTCCACGGCGCGATGTTTTCTTCTATAGTTTCAAAAGGTGCCACGACACAGCGGCGCGAAAGATCAGGGCATAGGGGGACAGTGCGCATGATCCGGTCAGAGTTGATCCAGAAGATTTCGGATGACAATCCACATCTCTACCAGCGTGATGTCGAACGTATCGTGAATACGATCTTTGAAGAGATCATTGGCGCGATGGCCCGGGGCGACCGGGTGGAACTGCGTGGTTTCGGGGCCTTTTCTGTCAAGAAGCGGGATGCCAGAGTGGGAAGAAATCCGCGCACCGGAGAATCGGTGAATGTTGAAGAAAAGCATGTGCCGTTCTTCAAAACCGGCAAACTGCTGCGCGACCGCCTGAACGAGGAATAGTCGATGCGTTATATCCGTTATGCGTTTGTGCTGACATTGGCGGTGTGCCTTGTCGTCGTTGCTGTGGCCAACCGGGGCGTCGTCAGTGTGCAATTATTGCCGGTTGAAATGGGCGGGTTTCTCGGCTGGTCCTGGGCGGTCGATCTGCCGCTGTTCATCGTTATTTTCGCATCCATCGTTGCTGGTGTGCTGATCGGGTTCATCTGGGAATGGCTGCGCGAACACAAGTTTCGCGCTGACGCCGCCCGCCAGCGCCGCGAAAAGGAACAGTTGCAGCGTGAAATGTCGCAGATGAAGGGCCCAAGCCCCCGCAAGGGCGACGATGTGCTTGCGCTGCTCGACACGCCCGGCGCGTCACGCTGAGCCATGGGAAAAACCCGTGTCAAGATTTGCGGTCTGACCCGGCCCGCAGATCTGGTTGCGGCGCGGGGGGCGGCCTATGTCGGGTTTGTGTTCTTTGCCAAATCGCCGCGCAACCTGTCACATGATGCGGCTGCTGCGCTGGCGGTGACTGTGCCTGCCGGGCAATGCAAGGTGGCACTGACCGTCGATGCGACCGATGCCACGCTTGATGCGCTTTTGTCTGCCGTGCCGATCGACATGTTGCAGCTGCACGGCCATGAAAGCCCCGCGCGTGTGGCTGATGTGAAGGCGCGCTTTGGTTTGCCGGTGATGAAGGCGGTGGGCATTGCCGGTTCTGATGATCTTGCCCTGCTTGACGATTACGCCCGCGTGGCGGACCAACTTTTGGTGGATGCAAAGCCGCCGCGGGGTTCGGCGCTGCCCGGGGGCAATGGCCTGTCGTTTGACTGGCGGTTGATTGCCGGGCGGCGTTGGCCGGTGCCCTGGATGCTGGCCGGAGGGTTGACGCCCGAAAATGTGGCCGAGGCGGTGCGCCTGACCGGCGCGCGGCAAATCGACGTGTCGTCGGGTGTTGAATCTGCACCGGGCCTGAAGGACGCGACGCGGATCGCCGCCTTTCTCGACGCGGCCGGCTGACTGCGACGGCGCGGCACGTTGTGATCGCGGTGTCCTGCTTTACCGTCGCGGCCGCAGGTATTACACGCAAGCGGACAACTTATGCGCATGGGGGCCCCAGATGCCAAACGATCTTTTCAACAGCTTCATGACCGGGCCCGACGAAAACGGGCGCTTTGGCGATTTCGGGGGCCGGTTCGTGTCGGAAACTCTGATGCCGCTGATTCTGAGCCTTGAGGCCGAATACGAGCGGGCCAAGACCGATGCCAGCTTTTGGGCCGAGATGGACGATCTGTGGGAACATTATGTGGGTCGGCCCAGCCCGATGTATTTCGCACAGCGCCTGACCGAACACCTGGGTGGCGCCAAGATCTATATGAAGCGTGACGAGCTGAACCACACCGGCGCGCACAAGATCAACAACGTGTTGGGCCAGATCCTGTTGGCGCGGCGCATGGGCAAGACCCGGATCATCGCCGAAACCGGTGCGGGGCAGCATGGCGTCGCCACGGCCACGGTCTGTGCCAAATTCGGGCTGAAATGCATCGTTTACATGGGCGCCCATGACGTGGAACGGCAATCGCCCAACGTGTTCCGCATGAAGCTGCTGGGCGCCGAGGTGATTCCGGTGACATCGGGACGCGGCACGCTGAAGGACGCGATGAATGATGCGCTGCGCGATTGGGTCACCAATGTGCGCGACACGTTCTATTGCATCGGCACTGTGGCCGGGCCGCACCCTTACCCCGCCATGGTGCGTGATTTCCAAAGCATCATCGGCAAAGAGGCCAAGGAACAGCTGATGCGCCAAGAGGGCCGCCTGCCCGACACGATCATCGCCGCCATCGGCGGGGGGTCGAACGCCATGGGTCTGTTCTATCCCTTTCTCGACGACAGTTCGGTGAACATCATCGGCGTCGAGGCAGGTGGCAAGGGTGTGAACGCCAAGATGGAGCATTGCGCCAGTCTGACAGGCGGGCGCCCCGGCGTTCTGCACGGCAACCGCACCTATCTGTTGCAGGACGACGACGGGCAGATACTTGAAGGGTTCTCGATCAGCGCGGGCCTCGATTATCCGGGCATCGGCCCCGAACACGCCTGGCTGCACGACATCGGCCGCGCGCAATATGTCGCCATCACCGATGTCGAGGCGTTGGAGGCGTTCAAATTATCCTGCGCGCTGGAGGGAATCATCCCGGCGCTCGAACCGTCGCACGCCCTGGCCCATGTGATGAAAATCGCCCCCGACCTGCCATCCGACCACATCATCTGCATGAACATGTGCGGCCGTGGCGACAAGGACATCTTCACCGTGGCAAAGCATCTGGGCTTTGACATGGGCTGAGGGCATCGTGCCGTAAACCAAAGGTATAGACTGCAGAACACGCCCTTCGGTTGAACCGCCGAAGGGCGTGTTGTTTTGTAGTCTTCGTCAGAAAACCGTCTAAACCTGAGTTTAGGATTGTGGTTCAGGGGTTTAAGCGGTGCCATCTAAACCCCCGGCGAATAGAGCCCATGCGATTTCCCCGACAGTGTCAGCCCATCTGCACCAACGCAGATCATTCAGACACAAAAGGACGACACGATGAAAAAGACAGTCACACTGGCGATCGCAGCAGCATTTTGCAGCACGATGGCATTCGCCCAGTCGATTGATGATCAGATCATCACCGAATATACCGCAAAGGGATTTTCGCGGATCGACATCACATCCGGAGTCAACCAAACCAAAGTGGAAGCAATCCGCGGCCGGCAGAAGGTTGCAGTGGTTTATGACAATACAACAGGGCGTATCTTGCAGCAGGATGTTGAGCGGGTCCGCTCCAACGATGAAACGACGCCAGGGGTGACCACCGGCACCGGTTCATCGGATTTTGTCGATGGTTCCGGCAATAGCCGCGACGACGACAGCAACGACAACGGCACCGATGACAGCAACGACAACGGCACCGATGACAGCAACGACAACGGCACCGATGACAGCAACGACAACGGCACTGATGATAGC
>JAACVA010000104.1:9836-12640 GCA_009992615.1 Rhodobacterales bacterium | reverse complement strand
GCAGTCAAAAGTCAATTCGCAATCATGTTCGAAGACCGCTTCCCAATGGCGTAACGAAATGCGCCAGGGCACAAAATTCTGCACAGTCTCGCGCAACCCGCTGGATGCCCGCATTTCTCACCAGCGGCGTGGTCCGCAAAGCGCTGAGCCTGCTGCTGGTACACTCACCATCGCCCTGTTCCTTCTCAACCTGCGCCGCACCAGTGAACGCGCCGGGCGGTTCGCGGAACGGCATCAAGCATCGGAGACCACCCCTGACATACGCCGCCAGATGCTGGACGCCGCCCTCATGACCGCGATGCTCTCGGTGGGCGCCTGCCCCCCTATGCCAGCATAGTTGTCCGCCGCTCTAATTTTCCTCTGTTTCTCAGATGGAAGAACGAAGCGGTTGCTCCAAGAACCAGGACTGGCGGCAAGCATCATTCGCCTGAAATAAACGTCAACAGGCCCTGGCCTGTCAAAGGTCGGCCGCCC
This sequence comes from Rhodobacterales bacterium, assembly GCA_009992615.1. Lineage (GTDB taxonomy): Bacteria > Pseudomonadota > Alphaproteobacteria > Rhodobacterales > Rhodobacteraceae > Oceaniglobus. The sequence goes on along the minus strand of JAACVA010000104.1, from coordinate 12,166 downwards.
GGAAGATGCCACCGATACCGAAAATTTCGCCATGCGGGTCAATGGGTCAGTTCTCGGTGACATCCAACATCGAGCGTGACTTGGATATCCCACGGAAGATGGGCGTCGTCGACCGGACCCGGCCCTTCCACGCCTCGTCATGCTCGCAAAACCACGCGAAGTCAAAGCCAGGGAGATGGGCCGCACGATATTCTTCCCAGAGCAGGGCGCGCGTGACCGCCGGGCGCCGCAGTTCCCGATCCACGAGGCACCAATCAGCCACAGGGCGCTCCCCGTCCGGCACCGGCGGCGGCGCCGGGAATAACAGCTACTCGAGGTCGTCATCGGTCAGAGCGGGTGAAAGCGGCCAGGTCAGCCCCGCTGTCCACGCCCGCCCGAGTAACGCCCCAACGGTTCCCTTTACAAGACCGAGCGAGGTGGCGATCGCCTTCTCGCTCATCCCCGCGCATATTTCAACCATCGTACATCTGGTATCCGGCGCATCGGCAGTCGTCCCGTTGGCATCTCGGCACCCTCGCTCAAAACGAGGCTCACCATAGTTTCAGACTGTCGGTCAATCCGCCCAAGATTGCGCAGAACGGGTCCATCATCGCAAGGAATGGCCGGCCATCATACCATGGATCACGCAGTTCGGGCCGCCATTCTGAAATCAATGTGACGGAGCTTCTGGACATTTTCATCCTGCGCACGTCGTGCAATAACTGACTACGCCTTGAAAGCACAGCTTCCTTCCTGACCGTGTACCTCCAATGAAGATTATTCTGATTGCCGATGATCTCACCGGCGCGCTGGACGCTTCGGTTGCATTTGCTGCGCGGGGGATGTCCGTGCTGTGCGCGTGCACGCCAGAAGCGGTGGGCCGGGCGATCACCCATGATCCAGAGGTTGTCGCGGTTTCGACAAACAGCCGGGATCTGGAGGAAACTCAGGCCGTTGCCCGCCTGACGGCAGTGCTTGAACGTGCCCGGTTGATCCCGCACTGGCGCGATGTGATCGTGTTCAAGAAGGTGGACAGTCGGCTGAAGGGACATATGATTGCAGAGATGGGCGTTCTGGCGCAGCACCGGCCCGATGCGTTGATTTGTCCGGCGATCCCGCGTCTGGGACGGTTCGTGCGAAACGGTGCGGTCTGCGGCACCGGTGTGAGCGAGCCGATACCGGTCGCAAGCAAGATCGGGGTGCGGGGCGCTGGCACAATTCTGGATGCCGCGCGACAAGAAGATCTGGACGCGGCAGTTGCGACGGCTGACCTTTCAACCCTGTTTGTCGGCGCTGCCGGTCTGGCCGAGGCACTGGCGCGGCGCGTGGCCGGCCGCTCCGGTTCAGTGCCGCCACCCCACGCGGCGGCACCGGCGCTTTTGGTGATCGGTTCGCGTGATCCGGTGACACTTGTCCAATTGAAGGGATTTGACCCCGTTCTTGCCCCCAACGGTGTCGTTCCCGCTCTGCCTTGTGACACCGCACCCATCCTGATGGTGCAGATGAGCCCCGGCAAAGAACCGGTGACGCCAGAGCTTGCCGGAAAGACATTTGCCGAGGGTATCCGCGCCTTGCTGATGCGCCGAAAACCCGCCACACTTCTTGTCTGCGGCGGCGAAAGCGCGGCCGCCGTCCTGCGCGAACTGAACTGCACTCTTGTCGAGGTTGCGGGGGAAATCCTGCCCGGCCTTCCGGTGTCGCGGATGATTGACGGGCGTCCGGGGCTGACCTTGATCACCAAATCCGGCGGCTTCGGAATGCCGGACACCCTTCATGAGGTTGCGCGCAAGCTGGTCGCCACAACCGGTTGACCCGAGGATGGCCGTGCGCGCCCAAGGGCCGACTGACCGTTGTTTCCTTCGCTCAGCGGTGACCCGCAACAAGCTTGCCCGCATAGTCGAGCGCGGCAAGCATGTTGACATGGTTCGCCTTGCCGGTCCCGGCAATGTCGAATGCCGTTCCGTGATCGACCGAACAGCGGTCGATCGGCAGGCCCAGCGAAACATTGACCGCGGTGTCGAAGGCGATAAGCTTGATCGGAATATGTCCCTGATCGTGATACTGCGCGATCACCAGATCGAACGAACCCGTGTTGGCGCGGTGGTACACTGTGTCTGCCGGAATAGGGCCTTCGACGTTGATCCCTTCGGCTTTCGCCATCGCCACACCGGGGGCAATCTGGATGTCGTCCTCATCGCCGAACAGCCCGCTCTCACCGCAATGCGGGTTGATCCCGGCGACCGCAATGCGCGGAGTTTCGATCCCCATCCGCCTGAGGTGAACGTGCCCCGTGCGGATCGTCGCCAGAACCCGGTCGGGCGTTGCGCGCCCGATGGCATCCCGAAGCGAAA
>JAACVA010000104.1:0-9820 GCA_009992615.1 Rhodobacterales bacterium | reverse complement strand
CGGTCAAATGCGCCAGCATCCCGGTGTGACCGTCATAGTGATGCCCAGCCGAATTCAGCGCCGCCTTGTTTATCGGTGCCGTGACGATGCAGGCTGCATCGCCCTGCATCGACATCTCCACCGCCCTTTCGATGAACCGAAACGACGCCTCACCGCAGGCGGCGGACAGCGTGCCAAAGGTGGCCGGCAGACCTTCAACCGGCACATGGATTACGGAAATTGCCCCGACTGGCGCCGCAGTACCAAACTCGGCGATCGGCAGGTCGATTGCGCAGGCCGCCAAAGCCCGCTCCAGTGTCAGTCGGTCTCCGATCACTCTATAGTTTGAGCGATCTTGAGAAGGCAGGCTCGCCAACGCCTTGACGGTCACCTCGGCTCCGACCCCCGATGGATCGCCCATGGTGATTACGATTGGTTTCTCGGACATGTCGTTTTCCTGTCTTGCATCATGTGACGTCCGGGGCGCTGCTCCGGCATTGCGGGCCTGCAATCTGCCAAACGAACCTTGGGCCGCAGGATGAGAAACCGCAGCCCCAGAGACGATTGAGCGGATGTACTTCGTTACGCCGATGATAACAGCCAATGGCTGCGACGTGAATACTGCGCGCGAAGAGTCCTGCGCGCCGGCAGCGATCCGTTGCGCGGATCATGGCAAGATTTGGGGCGCGATCCCGCTTCCTGACCGGCCAATCGGACACCGCGTTCGTGGTGTGCAACCCTTCGGGCGACGCCACCCGGCGCACGATCTCACCGCGCGGGTTGAGTTGCCAGATCGTGCCGAGACCGATGTGACAGATGGTCAGACCACCTTCGCGGCCAATTGCCAGCCCGTCCGGGCCGCAGCCGGGCGGCGCGTTGCCGTCACGCATATCGGTCTGCGATTGCCGGGAATGTTCGGTGTCTGAAGTGGGTCGGTAATTTTTTCGCCTTGGGGAAAAGATACACTTGTTTTTCGCAGACAGACAGCCGCAGATTTGCGGGGGGGCGGCGATGTTCGACTGGAACGATCCGCGCTTTTTTCTGGCGGTCGCAAAGGCGGGCAGCACGCTTGCCGCGGCCAAGGTGCTGGGCGTCAATCAATCCACCGTGCAGCGCAGGCTGGCCGACCTTGAGGCGCAATTGGGCCAACGGCTGGTGGAGCGTTTGCCTTCGGGCAATCAACTGACCCAACTTGGCACAGTCATCCTGCCTCAGGCTCAGGCCGTCACCGCAGCGGCGGATGGTTTTGAGCAGTCCCTGCGCGATCCGGGCCGCGCCCATATCGCGATGATCCGCCTGACCTGCCCCGAACCGATCGCCTTACGGCCGACCCAATCGGGCATTCTGGACCGGTTCCACGCGAAAAACCCGGCCGGAAGGCAGAGTTTGTGCTCAGCGACCAATATGTCGATCTGGCCAAGGGCGGGGCCGATGTTGCGTTGCGGTCAGGCGATAGCGACGACAGCATCCTGGTGGGCCGCAAGATCGCGGACTCGCTTTGGGCGATCTCGGCCAGCCACCAATACATCGAACGGCACGGCGCGCCGGCCACCATCGCTGATCTTGCCCGCCATCCGCTCATCGCGTTCGAAGAAAGCATGAACAAGCATCGCAGCGTTTCGTGATTCTCGGAGGTAGCCCCCGGTGCCACCCATGCCGCGCGCAACACCAGCGTGCTGGGCCTGACCTATGCCGCCAAAGCCGGTGTCGGCGTCGCGCCCTTGCCGATGTCGCTGGGCGATGGCGAAAAGTATCTGGTTCGGGTGATCGGCCCGGTCCCCGAACCGAAGGAGGGCAATTCAAACCGAGACTCTCGCCGCCCGCAGCGCACCCTGATCCGCAATGAAGGCCGGTCGTTTCGCGCGAAACTCTGCCAAAATCCGATTGACTGTCTCGACAGAAGCAGCCGACATCTCGGCCAGTGGCAATCTGACATGGATTGGCGCAAAGCCTTCGGTCGAAATCGCGTATTTGACCGGGGCCGGGCTGTTTTCGATGAACATCGCCTCAGCCGCCGGGCGCAGCGTGTCGTGGATCGCCAACGCCAGATCGTGATCGCCGCGTTTCCACGCGTGATGCAATGCAATGCAGATTTGCGGATCGAAATTGGAAAACACGCTGGTCAGCCCGACAGCGCCAAGCGCGAAGAAAGCCAGCGCCAGCCCGTCATCGCCACAATGCACCGCCAGACCCGGCGCCGCGCGCCGCAGGTCAGACACCCGCGCAGCATCGCCGCCCGCCTCCTTGATGGCAACGATATTGGCGTGGTCGGCACTGAGCCGCCCGGCGGTTTCCGGCGCAATCGCGATGCCGGTGCGGCCCGGCACGGAATAGAGGACCACATCAAGTGGTGTTGCATCCGCAACCGCGCCAAAATGGGCGACAAGCCCCGGTTGCGACGGTTTGTTGTAATAGGGCGTGACGACCAGCACACCGTCGGCCCCGAGATCCGTGGCGCGGCGTGTCGCCTCCAGCGTCTTGGCGGTTGAATTCGATCCTGTTCCGGCGAGGATATAGGCCCGTCCCTTGGCCCGCGCGACGGTGCGGGCGATGACGGCCTCGGCCTCGTCGGTTGACAGGGTTGCGGCTTCGCCGGTTGTGCCAACCGGGACAAGGCCGTCGATGCCTGCCTCGATCTGCCGCTCGATCAGCGCTTCAAAGGCGGGCCAGTCGATGCCACCAGTCGCGGTAAAAGGGGTGACAAGGGCGGTAAATACGCCATCAAGGCGGGATTGGTCGGTCATCAGGTTTCCTGTCCAGTGTCGAGTGTGTCTTTGAGCCGGTAAAAACCGGCAGGTCGGCCCACGAGCCAGCGCGCAGCATCAAGCGCGCCCTCGGCATAAGCGGCGCGACTCTGCACCGCCAATTCCAGCCGGATTGTGGCGACGCCGTAATCCAGCGTCACTGTATTCACGCCGGCGGTGTTGCCGACCCGGCCGATGTCTGTGCGAATCGAACGACCACCCTCGGCCAGCAGCGTGACCAACCGCTGTGTCGTGCCAGAGGCGACGGGTTTCTTCTGCGCGTTATAGATTTCGCCCACGGTTATGGCCGCATCGGCAAGTCCAAGGGCAAGGCGCTGGGCGCAATCGGCGAATATTTCGAACCCCTTGGTGAAATTGGCGCTGACAAGGATCGCGCGGTGGGCGGCCTCACGCTCCAACGCTTCCGACTCGGCCGCGCTGAACCCGGTGGTGCCGACAACAACCGGCACCGCGCAACCAGCCAGCCTGTCCAGCAGCGCCATGGTGCCCGCAGGTGACGAGAAATCGACGATGACATCCGTATCGGTCAGCCGCGCCTTGGGTAAGGCGACGCTGCCCGCCTGCCCCGAGGCGGAAATCGCCTCGGCCAATGTCAGGTCGGCGGCCTGTTGCACACTGTCCAACAGCGCCGCGCCAACGCGACCTGTCGCCCCAAAAATCGTGATCCGCATCTCGGGTCTTCCTTTCAGTCAATGACGACCTTGGTTTCGCTCATCTCACGGGTGGCGATCCGAACGCCTTCGCGGCCCAGACCCGATTTGCGCACCCCGCCGAACGGCACATGTTCAGCCCGGAAATCAGGGCCTTCGTTGATCATCACCCCGCCGACCCGCAGCCGGCGTGTCAGATCGCGGATCGCGCGGTGATCATTGGTGAACACACCCGCCTGCAAACCGAAACCGGCGGCGTTCACCTCGTCCACCGCCGCGCCCAGATCGGCAAAGCGGCGCATCGACAGGACGGGGCCAAAGGTTTCTTCGCGCATCAACAGGCTTGCGGGATCCACATCGGCCACCACGACCGGATCGAACCCTGTCGCGCCACGCCGCCCGCCGCGCAACAGCGTGGCACCCGCCTGACAGGCCGCCGCGATCCGCGCCTCGACTTCGGCTGCGGCGTCAGCGTCAATCACCGGCCCCATCACCGTGGCTGGATCGGCAGGATCGCCAACGACCACTGCATCTACATGCGCCAGCAGGATCTCGGTGAACTCTTCTGCAATGGCCTCATGGACATACAGCTTTTTGACGGCCGCACAGCTTTGCCCGGCGATCTCATAGCGTTGGCCCACCGCAGTGCGCGCCGCCGCCGGCAGATCGGCATCGGGCATGACAAACAGCGGGTCGTTTCCGCCCAGCTCCATCAGGCAGCGCACCAGCCCGCTGGCGCGTTTCAAGGCAAGGCCCGCCGCCGCACCGCCGGTAAAGCTGAGAAGGTCAATCGGGGCCTCGGCCAACGCGATGGCCACCCCGGCCCCGCCATGTACGATCTGGATCAGGTCGCGCGGCGCACCTGCCTGATGACAGAGTTCGACAAGCATCTGCGCGGCCAGCGGCGCCTTGGGTGACGGCTTGACCACGATGGCATTGCCCGCAGCCAGCGCCGGGCCCAGCTTGTGACACAGCAGGTTGACCGGATAGTTGAAAGGCGTGATCGCCCCGACAACCCCTGTGGGCACAAGGGTGACGACCGCCTGCCGGTCAACCCCGCCTTCGACGATCCCGCAATGCATCACCTCGCCATCGAGAAATGTCGCCGCATCGCCGGACAGGCGCAGGGTGTTCTGCGCGCGGCGGATTTCGTTGCGGGCCTCGGTGATGGTCTTGCCCATCTCGGCCGAAACCGTCTGGGCCAGTCTTTCAGCCTCGCCCGCCATGCGATCGGCGATGGCGTTCAACAGCGTCCGGCGTTCATGCGGGGTGGAAAAGCGGAACGCCTCGGCGGCGACGGCGGCGCGCGCAACGGCCGCCCCGATCCCGGCACGGGACGTTACAGCAACGTGCCCCACCACGGCGCCGTCATAGGGGTTGCACACAGTCACGCTGTCATTCGCACCGGTCGGCGCAAGCTTGGCAGAGAGGGTCATGGATGGGTATCCTTTTGCATTGTCATGGGGCCGTCCATGCTGTCTTCGGCAGCGAGCAGATCGGCAATCGGGATCGGGGCAACGGGCCAGCGCGCACCGCGCACGTCGCCCATGAAGTCAGCGGGCGGGCGGCCAGTGTCGGCCAACGCCGCAACCCAATCGAGACAGCCACGCCCCTGGCACGGCCCCATCCCGAAGCGTCCGGTCAGGCGCAACAGCCGCGGCGTGCGTTCTTCGGGCGCCATGCCGGAAAGATCGGCAAGGGTGCGGTTTTCACAGCGGCAGATCACCGTGTCGTCGGGCAGCCGGGCCAACCGGTCACGGCCATCATGGGCAAACATCTTTGCCAGTGCCGTCTGGGCCACTCGATATGGCGTCAACCGCCAATCCCGTGCGCCCGGCGCGCCCCGCCCCAACGCCGTGATGACCGCAGCGGCGGCGCGACGCCCGTCTTCGGCAGCCCCGAAACGGCCCAGCACCTCGTTGCAGTCGCCAGCCGCGACCAGCGGGATCGGTGCGGCGCCGGTCTGTCCGTAATCATTGGTCGCAATGCCGTCGTGCAGCGCCACCCGGTCTGCCACAATCTCGCGCATCCGGCCCGACCGATCCAGCGTCAGGCGCAAACGGCCCGCTTCCTGCGCAATCTGCGCAAGATGTGTGCCGCTCAAGACCGGCACACCGGCCCGGCGCAGCGTCAGAAGATACCCGACGGCTTCGCGCAACACGGGCAGGGGCAGCCGCAGAACCTGCAGCGGATGCCGCGCCGGGTGCGCCGCGTCGATCACCGCCAGCGGCGGTCGGCCGGCCCGCGCCAATTGCGCCCCCAGCGCATACAGCAGCGGCCCCGACCCGGCAATTGCCATGGCCCCTTCCGGCACCTGCCCGGCAGTCTTGAGCGCAACCTGAACAGCGCCCACCGTGGTTACACCCGGAAGGGTCCAACCGGGCCGGGGTTGCACCAGCTCGCGCGCACCAGTGGCAAGAATCACCGCAGCCGGACGCAGCATCAGCCCGTGGGCGCCGGTCAGCGCCACTGTGCCGCCGCCGTCTATGCCGGCAAAGGTTGTACCGGTACGAATGTCGATCCGGTTGGCCTGTGCGCGGATCGCCGCGATCAGGGCCTTGCCCTGCGGATAGGCGGCGGGTGGTCCCGAATGGGCCGTCACACGTTCGGGATAGACAGCACCGCCCAGCCGTGGCGCGCGATCAACAAGAACCACGGCAAGGCCCGCGGCGGCCAGATCAAGGCTGGCGCACAGGCCCGCAGGCCCGGCGCCGACGACGAGAACACGGCGCTCAGACATCACACACGCCTCCGATCGGACGCAGCGCAAGACCGTCACGGCAGGGCGTAAGGCAGGCTTCGCGCGGGGAACCGCCAATGATTTCGACAAGGCAGGACTGGCATTGCCCGATCCCGCAGAACAGCCCAAGCTGCTGACCACTGCCTGTCGCGCCGAACCGCAGGACGCCCACCCGCATCAATGCCTGCGCCACGGTTTCACCCGATTCAAAGGGTATGCTTTTTCCATTCCATATGATTGTGCCGCTCATCTGATCGAAACCTGTTTGCTGTTGAAACGATCCGGCGACAGCGCCGCGAGGCCGGGCAAAACCGCCTGCCCCGACAGACCGCGCACCACTTCGCGGCCGATCAAGGGCGCGAGGCAGATTCCATCACCTTCAAACCCGGTTGCAACCGTTACATTCGGGGCACTTGAAAAGGCACCCACAATCGGGATTCCGTCACCACAGGCGGCCCGGACCCCGGCAAAGACCCGGATGATCCGCCGCTGCGACAGGGCCGGCAGACAGGCGACAGCGCTGTGCAGGATGCGGCGGACCGCGGCAAAATCGGTGCTTTGGGAATTTCCCCCGTCCTCGCGGCTGCTGCCGATCAGAAGCTGGCCGGTGGTCAGCGGGTCGATCACAACCGGCGCAGGCAGGCCCGTCGTGGGCTGGGCCGTTGTCTTGTCCAGCAGATACGCCGCCGAGGTCAGGGCACCCGCAAGATGCGGAAAGCCCATGGGCGCCGCCCGTTCGGTGATGACAAGCTGCCCCGAGCGCGGCGAAATCGGCAGATCAGGCAGCAGCGCCGCCGCGCCCAGACCATTGGCGATCACCAGCCGCGCCGCTGTCAGCACACCCCGGGACGTGTGCAGATCGACGCGACCGTTCCGGGTGTCGAACCCGTCCAGCCGACAGGGCCAGCGCAGATCGGCACCACTGGCGCGCAGGAAGGCCAATGTTGCATCATATCCGGTCATATGCCCTTCACCGTCCAGTTCCAGCACACGCAGAACCGCATCGCCCAGCCCTGAAACCGCCGCCTGTCGGGCACCCGTATCGGCCTTGAGGGTCACCGGCAGGCCCGGCTCGGCCAACATGCGGGCCAGCCTGTCAAGTGCGGCAAGTTCCAACGGATGCGTGGCGAACAAAAAGCTGGGGCGCCGGTGAAAACAACCGTTCAGCACCCCGCCGACACCCGACAGCGCGATCGCATAGCGCAACGATTCACCGGCCAGTGCGGCCATCAGCCCCGGTTTTTTGGTCGCAACCGCCACCGCCCCATCCGAGGCACCCGACGCCCCCGCAGCAGGCCCCGTCGCATCAATGACCAGCGTGCGCAATCCCGCCTGCGTGGCGTGCCAGGCAACAGAGGCACCGACGATGCCGCCGCCAACAATGATCAGGTCGTATGATGTGCTCGGTGCCACGGGCCTCTCCTAGACGATGGGCGCGGCGGGCAAAGCCGCCGGTCAACATTCGCCCTCACAGCGTAACGACAGAGGGGCCGGCATTTCGATCCAAAAAAGCGCTGCGGAAATGCAATAAATGTTGGAGGATGAATTTCTGATGCCAACATTTTTGGCACATCGGGCCGACACCAACAGACATTCACAATAATTTTTGTAGGTTGGCCCCGTTTTCTTGTATTGCCTTGTTGCCTGCTTGACGGTCGTGTTGTCGCAGGGCGGGCCGAGGGTGGCCCGTCCACAGCTTCCACAACTGGTCGGGCGACCTCCGGCCGCTTGCGACAGAGAGGAGTGTCCATGATGACTATGAAATCCGTGCTCAAGGGGGTTCTGGCTGCGGCCGCGACCATCCTGACAATCACGACAGCCCAGGCCCAGACCAGTGTCGATGACATCCGCGACCGCGGTACGCTGCGAATGGCCGGTATTCTGAACGAACCACCCTATTTTGCCCGCGATCCGCGGACTGGCGAATGGACTGGTTTTGCCGTGGCGATGGGGCGCGACATCGCTGAGACGATGGGTGTCGAGCTTGAGGTGGTCGAATCGAGCTGGGCGAACTCGATCCTCGACGTACAGTCGGGCCGGGCTGATATTGCGCTGGCGCTGACGGCACTGCCGACGCGGGCGTTGTCAATCAACTTTTCCTCGCCGACCTACTTCAACAGCTTCGTCATCGTTTCCCCGAAAGAAGAGATGGCCGGGCGCAGCTGGGCAGACCTGAACGATCCCGACCTGACCTTCGCGGTCGATCTGGGCTCGGCGCAGGACAACATCACGCGCCAGTATCTGCCCGATGCAAAGGTGCTGCGGTTCCAGACCCGCGACGAGGCGATCGTCGCCGTGGCGACGGGCCGGGCGGATGCGCTGGTCAACACGGTGCTGAACGGCATGGTGATGACGAAACGCAACGAGGCGTTGGGCAAGGTGCATGTTCCAACGCCAATGCTGTCTTCGCCCTCGGTGATCGGCATCCATCACGCCAGTGACGTGGTGTTCCAACGCTTCATCTCGGCCTGGGCCGATTACAACCGGCGCGTCGGCAACAACCAGACCTGGATCGTCGAAAGCCTTGCGCCCTTCGGCATCGCGTTCAGCGATCTGCCCGCAGGTTTCGATCTGGGCGGCTGAGCGCATCCGGCGCGACATCCCCACACCGGCCCGCGCGTCTTGTGCGGGCCGCACCTGACCCCCACGCTGTGTCGCCACAGCGCTCGTCGAGGACGGACCACCGATGTACAACTGGGATTTCTATACGGTCGCCATGTCGTTCGACCTGTTCCTTGAGGGAATGAAGGTTACCGCCCTTTTCACGGTGGGTTCGATCTTGCTGGGCCTTGTCGTCGGGCTGCTGACCGCTTTTGCCCGTCTGTCGCGCTTCTGGCCATTGCGGCTGATCGCGCGCGCCTATCAAGAGGTGTTCCGCTGTACACCGTTGTTGGTTCAGATCCTTTGGGCCTATTATGCCTTGCCGCTGCTGATCGGGGTGACCATCCCGAACTACATGGCCGGATTGCTGATGCTGTCGCTCTATGTCGGGGCGTTCTATGCCGAGATCATCCGTGGTGGGATCAACGCCATCGACAAAGGCCAGCGCGAGGCGGCATTGGCCGTCGGCATGTCAGGCCCCGAGGCGATGTTTCACATCATCATGCCACAGGCGGTAAAGAAAATGCTGCCGGCCTTCATCAACCAATCCGTGATCCAGTTGAAGAACACCTCGCTGCTGTACGTCGTGTCGGTCGCGGACCTGACCTATATGACCTACATCGTGAACAGCGAAACCTATCGGCCGCTGGAATCCTATACCATCGCGGCGCTGCTGTATTTCGTGATGCTTTTCCCGCTCACCCAGTTTGCCGACAGCTTCGAGCGCCGGATGCGCCGCAGCGACTGACCCCACACCGAGGACATGTTACATGACTGACACGCAAACCCCCGTGATCTCGGTGCGCAACCTCACCAAAAGCTATGGCGCGCTGAAGGTTCTCAAGGGCATCGACCTTGATCTTCCAACAGGCGAGGTGCTGGCCATCATCGGGCCATCCGGATCAGGCAAATCGACGCTCATCCGCTGCCTGAACATGATGGAACTGCTGACGGACGGCACTTTCATGTTTCAGGGAAAAAACGTGACAAAGCGGTTCCGCGACAAGGATGGCGAGATCGGGGTCGGCACCTTGCGGCGACGTGTCGGGATGTGTTTTCAGCACTTCAACCTGTTTCCACATCTG
>JAACVA010000103.1 GCA_009992615.1 Rhodobacterales bacterium | reverse complement strand
TCGCGGATCAGGAAATCGCGTGCCTCGAACATGCCGGTGGGGGCTGTCAGATCAAGCACATACACCATCCTTTGGGTGCCGCGCAGATCGCTGCGGCCCAGTACCTGATTGGCGATCTCGGGGGGTTCGTTACGGAAAACGAACACGCCCGTCGGGTCGGCCAAACTGGTCGACAGGCCGCCCACCTGGGCGATCGCCTCGATCGCGCTGATGTTTTGTGAATCGAATATCACCCGGTTCTGGGTGCCGGTTGCGCCCAGGGCGGTGAACGAACGGGTGTCTTCCTCGACCAGAACACGGTCGCCGCCGCGCAGGGCGATGTCCAGCTTGGGATTCTGGTACAGATCCTGAAACCAGATCTTGCCTGACTGGCCGCCGCGAATCACCGTGACTTGGGCGATTTCGGTGGGTATGGCGATGCCCCCGGCCCGCGCCAGCATGGCCGAAAGCGTGCGGGTGGGCCGCTCGATCGCGTAAACGCCCTGGGCACCGACGCCACCGGTCACCGAAACGGTGCTGCCATCCCCGGCCAGGCGCCGCACTTGCACTTGCGGGTCGGGCGTTTGGCTGTCCAGTTTCTCGGTGATCAGGCGCCGCACGGTTTCGGGCGAATTGCCTGCGGCCCGGATCCGGCCCGCGTAGGGCACGAAGATGAAACCGTTGCCGTCCACCTGCACCTCTTCCAGCACTGTCGAAGGCGCGCCTGCGGGCACCAGAAGGCCATCATCGACGTTTTCAAAGATTGTCAGGCCCAGGGTGTCGCCCGGCGCGATGGTGTCCGACCCGACAACTCCGGCGTTCAGGAAGCTGCTGGAAAAACCCAGCGCAGGCACCACAGACGTGGCCCGCGTGACCCGTTGGTTCACCGTAACAATGAAGGCATCGCCCTGCCGCTGCACCGATCCTTCGAAGATTTCTGCCTTGGTGGGGCCTGAACGAGGCAAGCCGCAGCTTGCGACCATCGCCACAAACACGGACAGGGTGGCGCACTTCGCCCAGCGCGAACCATTGATTTTCACTGCTCGGTCTCCTCGACCTATGTTTCTGCCTCAAGTTTTTTTTGTAAACTACGGTAAGATGTGATGAAAATCTACTGCTCCATGGGCTGGCGGTCATTTCACAATGCGCAACTGTTGCCTTGGTGCCGCTGTCCCGCTGTTCAGGGCCACATACGGATCGTCAGTGGCCAGCATCATGTCGACCACCTGACGCAGCAATTGCCGTCGGCCCGAGGTTGAATAGAATCCTCCCGCGACCTGGCTTGTTTCCAGCAGATAATGCCGGTAATCGCGATAGGCGCGGCTGTCGGGGCGCGCCGGCTGGGCAAAGAAATCGGTCAGGGGCTGGATGCTGACGAATTCCGGTTTGGCATAGACCGCTTTGCCGAACACCTTCAGCGGCAAACCGCGCCACAGCACCTGTTGCGCCGCGGTGGAATTCACCGTCACCGCGCTGCGGGCGTGGTCCAGCAGTTGGGCCAGCTTGCCGCCGCGCACATAATGCACCCTGTCCTCAACCCCGAATTGCCGGGCCAGTCGGCGCACTTCGCGGCGCTGCGGCACGCGCCCATCCTCCAGAGGATGCGCCTTGAACACCAAATGGTGGTGGGTGGGGGCGCCTCGGGCAAACCCCTCGATCACCAGCGCCAGAAACTCGGCCCCTGTGGTGAAGGGTGAATGGTGCTGGAAATTGCTGTCATGTTCCAGTTGCAACAGCGCCAGATGATAAGGAAATCCACCGGCCCGGATGCGCGCGGTGGCCTGCACCCGGTCGGCCCAGAGAAACGGCATCAGCACCAGACGTTTGAGATACAGGCGAAATTCCTGGTTTACCGTCTGCGCCCGGTGCGGACGGAACTGATGATAGCGGCGGTTGGCCAACAGCACCATGGCGTGATAGGCGGCGCCGTAAAAAATGTGCTGGCGCATGTCGCCCCATTGCGCGGGCGCCTCGGCCTGGTCCAGGTCGGCATGGGCGAGGGCGTGCCGCATATCAGCGACGGAGGTCTGCATCAGGGCCGAATTGCCGTTTGTTCCGTTCCGTTCATAGGTCACCCAATAGGGCCGCAGATAGCCTTCCTCGAACACATGGATGGTCAGCCCCTTTGCCCGCGCCAGCGCGATGGCTTGGGCGTGGATTGGCCGTGTGTCGCCATACAGCACGATGTCGGTGATCGCGTGATCGGCCAGCAGCCGGGCAAACGTATCGGGCCAGGCTTCGGGCGCATCGGTGAAGGGATGAAAGCTGTTGTTGTCATGCCAGAAATGCTGATCGCCGCGGTTGAACCCGACGCGCCGGGTGCCGACCCCCGCCGCGCGCAGCATTTTTGACAGGCGGCCAAAAAACGGGCCATGCGGGCCTTGCAGGAACAGAAACTGGCGCGGTGCGGGGTTTGACATGGCGTTGCCTGACATCGGTTGGGCGGGCTGCAAATCGACACGCCCAAAGGCGCTGTGCCAAGTATTGCTGCGAAATTCGACACCAAAATGTCAACGCCGGGGCATTGTTGCGCCAAAGGCAACGCCGCTCTGCCCCTTGCCCAGAGGGCGGGCGCGCAATACCTGTGGCACGATCAGCAGGGGGCGCGCGGCAATGTTCACAGGAATCATCACTGACATCGGCCAGGTTCTGGCGGTGGAACAACAGGGCGATTTGCGCGCGCGCATTGCCACCGGCTATGACGTGGCGGGGATCGACATTGGCGCATCCATCGCCTGTGACGGCATATGCCTGACAGTGGTGGCGCTGGGCCGCGATCCGCAGAATTGGTTCGACGTGCAGATTTCTGCCGAAACCGTGGGGGCCACCAACATCGGGCGGGTCGGCTGGCCCGTGGGAAAGCGGCTGAATCTGGAGCGCGCGCTGCGGGTGGGCGATGAGCTGGGCGGGCACATCGTGTCGGGCCATGTCGATGGCGTGGCCGACATCACCGCCATGCAGGATGAGGGCGACAGCACCCGCGTGACGTTGCGCGCCCCAGAAACACTGGCGCGGTTCATTGCGCCCAAAGGATCGGTCGCGCTGAACGGCACTTCGCTGACGGTGAACGGGGTGGATGGCGCCAGTTTCGGAATCAACTTCATTCCCCATACCAAGGCTGCCACGACCTGGGGCGCGGCCCGGGTCGGCGACGCGGTGAACCTCGAGATCGACACCATGGCGCGCTATGTCGCCCGGTTGCAGGACTGGGCGTGAGCGATGCCGCGCTCTTCGCCGTTTGCCGCGTCCAGCGGTCGCCGGTCGGCGATCTCCTGCGGTGCAGGGGCTTGCCCGCCGATCGGGTGATCCTTTTCTTCGCGCCCCCTGCGCAGGTTTGACCACTGGCCTTTGCCCACGCCCTGCGCTATCTCGCGGCCAAGCGAAGGAGCCGCCATGACCGACACCCCATACACCGATGCCGTTTCGTCCATCGAGGACATCATCGCCGATGCCAAGGCGGGCAAGATGTTTATTCTGGTTGACCACGAAGACCGCGAGAATGAAGGCGATCTGGTGATCCCAGCCGAAATGGCCACCCCTGAGGCGGTGAATTTCATGGCCACCCATGGGCGCGGCCTGATCTGTCTGACGTTGCCGGGTGACCGGATTGATGCGCTGGGCCTGCCGCTGATGGCGTCGCAAAACTCATCCCGCCATGAAACCGCGTTCACCATCAGTATCGAGGCGCGCGAGGGCGTGACCACCGGGATCAGCGCCCATGACCGCGCCCTGACCATCGCCACCGCCATCGACGATGCCACGACCGCCGCCGACATCGCCACCCCCGGCCACGTTTTTCCGCTGCGCGCCCGCGAAGGCGGTGTTCTGGTGCGCGCCGGGCACACAGAGGCGGCCACCGACATTGCCCGCCTCGCGGGTCTGAAACCCGCCGGTGTGATTTGCGAGATCATGAATGACGACGGCCACATGGCGCGCCTGCCCGATCTGGTGGCCTTCGCGCAGCGACACGGCCTGAAGATCGGCACGATTTCCGACCTGATCGCCTATCGCCGCCGCAACGACAATCTGGTGCGGGTCCGCTCTGAACAGAGGGTGACCAGCGAATTTGGTGGCGAATGGCTGATGCGGGTCTTTGCCGACGAAACCCAGGGCGCCGAACACATCGCGCTGATCAAGGGGGATATTTCCGGTGCTGACCCGGTGCTGGTGCGGATGCAGGCGCTGGATCCGCTGATGGATGTGGCGGGGCTGGGCGGCAAGAATCGCGCCCGCGAATTTGGCGATGCGATGCAACTGATTGCCGCCGAAGGGCGTGGCGCGCTGGTGCTGTTGCGCGATCTGCACATGAAACTGTCGGCGGAAAACGAGGCGTCGCCACAAACCCTGCGCCAATATGGCCTTGGCGCGCAAATCCTGTCGGCACTCGGGGTGTCAAAACTGATCCTTTTGACCAATTCACCAAAGCCCAAGGTTGTCGGGTTGGAGGCCTATGGGCTGGAAATCACCGGCACCCGCAAGATTTCGGAGATCGGCTGATGGCCGGCGCGGCGCATTACACCCCGCCGATGCCGGTGTTCGACCGCCCGGTGAAGCTTTTGATCGTTGTCGCACCTTATTACAGGGACATCGCCGATGATCTGGTGGCCGGGGCGAAGGCCAAGATCGAAGGCGCAGGTGGCACCTGGGATCTGGTCGAGGTGCCCGGCGCGCTGGAAATTCCAACCGCCATCCGCATCGCGCAACGCCTGTCCAATTTTGACGGCTTTGTCGCGCTGGGCTGTGTGATCCGCGGCGAGACGACACATTATGACACGGTGTGCAACGACAGTTCCCGTGCGCTTACGCTTCTGGGGCTGGACGGTGTGTGCATCGGCAATGGTATCCTGACCGTCGAAGACTTTGCCCAGGCCGCCGTGCGCGCGGGTGAACAGAACAAGGGCGGCGGTGCCGCCGCCGCAGCGCTGCATCTTGTGGCCTTGACGCGCAAATGGTCGGGTGTGCCCAAAGGCGTCGGGTTCCTGCCCGGAAGCTACCGTGTGGCGGGTGATCAGGGCGGGGCGGACAAGGCATGAAATCCCCCACCAAGCGACAGATGAAATCGGCCTCGCGGCTCTATGCGGTGCAGGCGTTGTTCCAGATGGAACACTCGGGCCAAACCATCGAACGCGTGCGCATCGAATTCGAAGATCACCGTTTCGGCGCCATCTATGACGGGGATGAGATGATCGAAGGCGATGTCGATCATTTTCGCCGCCTGTTGGACGATGCCGTGAACCACCAGGCAAAAATCGACCAACTGACCGACCGCGCGCTGGTGGCAAAATGGCCCATCGCACGGATTGACCCCACATTGCGCGCCCTGTTCCGCGCGGCAGGGGCAGAGCTGACGGCGGGTGACGCGCCGCCCAAAGTGATCATCACCGAATATGTTGATGTGGCAAAGGCGTTTTTCCCGGACGGACGGGAACCAAAGTTTGTCAATGGCGTACTGGATCATATGGCACGCGAAGCCCGGCCGCAGGACTTCGCCTGAGTTTTGTCGGCCAGTCCTGCCTTCGGGATTTGAAACCGTACTGTGCCGTGCTATGTCTTAGTAAGTTCAGGAAAGGCCATGCCATGTCGGAAATCATCCGCTTTTATATCCGCAACTGTTTGATTGGCTTTGCGGTGGCTGCGCTGTTTGTTGCGCTGTTGTTGTGGTTCGACGTTGCGCATTTGTGGACGCTGATCTCGCACTCTGACATCGGAATTTTGGCCACTGCGCTGTTGGTTTTCTTCAACGGCATTGTTTTTGCTGGTGCTCAATGCGGCGTGGCGATCATGTTGATGACCGAATCCGAGGACGGCTCGGGCGGCGGAACCGGGGTTGCCCAGATGTCTCAGCCCTCGGTGGTGCCGGTCACGATCCGGTAACGCGCCAATTCTTCGGGCAGAAGGATATAGATTTCGTCGGGCGGTGTCGTCAGCGCGTGGCGCATCAACATCGGGTCAACCCCCATCTCGTTGAGATAGACCATAACCTGACCTTGGCCGCGCTGGATGTCTTCGACTGCCATGAAGGCCGGTTGCACCACGTTCTGGCCAAAGTAATGCTGGTGCACCCCGACAAAACCATCGTCGCTGACCACCCGCCTTACGCCCCCCGCAAGGATATAGGGGCAGGCCGACAGGCATATATCGCCTGCGGTCACAGTGGTGTCGATCCCCGCTGCGCGCAGGGTCCGCCCGATGTCCAGCGCATCCGCGACCGATCCGCCAGGGCTGTTGAGCACCACAACCGCAGGTTTTTGCGCCGCCATCGACAGCCAGTCGGCAAAGCGGGCCCCGTCGCCCGGCGCAATCGTGCCGGTGATCCGAACCATTGCCACCCCGTCTCGTTGAACCGGCTCGAACATCAGACGTTCGGGCATCTTGACGGGGGCCGGAAAGGGGCGGTTCGCCGGGGCAGGAGGGCGGTCGCCAGGGCGATAGCGGCGGGTCTGATCCCCCGGTCGCACAGGCGTTTCCAGCCGTGGCGCGGCGGGACCAAATGACAGGCCTTGCCAACCGCCCAGCAGATCGGCGCCGAACATCAGCCCGGCCATGCCCAGTTGCAAACCGAGAATGCCCTTGATGACGGCGCCGGGGCCGGGCACGCTTCGCTTCATCGGTCTCACTCGGCTGGGTCAGGCAGGGTGGGTGCCACCGCCGCCCTGCGCCCAGGTGCCTCGGCGTCGCGCTCCAACGCCAACTCGACATCGCGCAGTGCGGACAGGGCGGCGCGCAGTTCGGCGAGGGTCATCGTGTCTTCCATCGCCACACCATCGCGGCCCGATCGGATTGCCGCCTGGGTGATCATCAGAATGAACACCAGAACAGCGGGCAACAGGTCGATCGCGATGGCCCCCGCCCAGGATGGGATGAAATTCCCGGCATAGCGGATCACCGCGTCGGCGGTTGAAATCGGGGTGTATGTTATGTCGGTCGGGGGGGCCATGGCTGCCACGGCCTCGGCCGCTGCACGCAGGGTATCGGCGCGTTGGCCGAGAACCGTAAGTACCGAATCGATCGTTGCCTGTTGCCCCGCCTGGATCGCTGCGGTTGATCCGTCCAGCCGGGGCAAGACCACCGAGGCAGACAGATCGGACGCCGCCCGCACCACCAAGGGCGCCACCGACAGTTGTCGCAGCCGGGTGATGATGCCGGCCAGGCGCACCGCCTCTTCGGAAAACTCGACCGACCGCGCCTCGACCGGCCCCGGCTCTACCGTCAGCCCGCGCATCCGCGACAGGATCTCGTTGCCGGTGGTGAACGCTTCGACGACCAGACCTTCTTGTCCGGCGATCTGGGTCTCGAGCGCGGCCAGTTCTTCGGCCTTCTGGCGCAGGATGCGAAACACCGCACCGCGTCCGGCCAACCCCGACAGATCGCCTGCCGCTTCCTGGGCGCTCAGATCCTCAAAGCTTTGACGCACCCGGGCGACATCGCGCTGTAACCCCTGGGCCGACACGGCCAGTGTGTTTGCCCGCTCCAGCGCCGCCTGATATTGCTGCACGGTGCGCGCCAGATGCTGTTCCACCGCCGCCGCGCCGGCCAGTGCCGCCGCGTTCAGCCAGGACGACATGGCGATGATCGCGAGCGATCCCAACACCATAGAGCCCATCAGCCCCAGCCGCGCCCCCGCTGTGCGCACTGCGGGCAACAGGCGCATCAGATAGGACCAGAACACGAAGATCGCAACTGACACTGCCATCGAATAGGCCAGCGCAGCAAAAATGCTCAACGCGCCATCGTCGTCCAACAGCGACGACACCCCAAGATAGGTATAGATCCCCGAGGCCACCGCCAGAATACCCAGCGCCGCGCCTGAAAACGTGTCAAGCCAGCCCAGATGCCCTTCCAGTTCGCGGGCATAGCGCACGCCCTGCGCCTCGGCGCGGCTCATCCTCTGGTTGCTGTCCATGTTACGCCCCTCTGTGCTGTGTCCCACATATGGAGCAAGGCCCCGGTGTGCCAGAGGGAAAGGTGCGGCGGAACCAGCGCATCCGTCAGGGTGTGAAATCCCGAGAGCCTGTTTACACAGGTGGGCGCCAGGTAGCAGGACCACGATCCAGCCAGAGCCAGCTCCCTCGGAATTGATTAAGGCCACCGGATTTTAACCCCGGCACGCAAAGGCCAGAAACCGCCGCAGGCCAGAGATAGGTTGCACTCTGCCCAACGACAAGACCTGTTTCTTTCTTGCTTCAAATACCTCATTCGCAAGAAACCGCAGGTTTCGCGCGTCTGGTCGATCGACGCAAAACCTGATCTTGATTTTTGTTTACCTTTTGTTCACACTTCGGCCATGACAAAAGATCTCAACCCTCCGGTCCGACGCCCCGGTCAGCTTCTGGCGCGGGGCGTCTGTCGTCATCTGCTGGAACACGATTTCGCGACAGTCGAAGAACTGTCCCCAACACGGGGCCTGCGCGTCGATGTGATGGCGCTGGGCCCCAAGGGCGAGATTTGGATCATCGAATGCAAATCCAGCCGCGCCGATTTTGCCGGTGATCGTAAATGGCAGGGCTATCTCGACTGGTGCGATCGGTATTTCTGGGCGGTGGACGGGGAATTTCCCACTGACCTGCTGCCCGATGACAGCGGCCTGGTCATCGCCGATGCCTATGGCGCGGAAATAATCCGCATGGGGCCGGAAACGCCACTGCCTGCGGCTCGGCGCAAGGCGCTGGTTCAGATATTCGCCCGCCACGCCGCCCGGCACTGGCAAATTGCGCGCGATCCGGGGCTGACCCTGTGAACGGGGCTCAGCGTTTCTTGCTGTTGATCTTGCGGGCCTGGGCAGCGGCGGCGCGAATTTCCTCGGCGATTTCCTCGGCCTCATCCGGGTCGAAATCCAGCGGCAGGTCCACCCCGTCGCCTTCAACATAGATGCGCACCATGCCCTGGTCGGTCGGGCCGATTTGCAGGTTTGCGGCGATTTCGCTTTCGCTGTTGATGCCCATGGTTGTCTCCGTCTGATTTATGCATTTGGCTAACGCTTTGGCTCTTGCGCCGCAAGGGGGCAGGGGGTCGGACGCCGGATACGGCGGGGATGAGACATCGACCCAGGAAAGCCGCAGTGCGGCTGGCGCGCTGTATCGGGCCAGGGGTCATCCTGACAAACGGCCATGCCATCCGGTTATCTGGCTTTGATGTCGTGGAACACCATTTTGCCATTCGCCCCCTTGCAATATTGATCTTCGGGGGATAATTCAAACTCAGTGCCGCCTTAGCTCAGTTGGTTAGAGCGCTTGATTGTGGATCAAGAGGTCCCTGGTTCGAGACCAGGAGGTGGTACCACCGCAATCACGCATCCCTTCGTCTTGACCGACTGGATTTGGTGAGCCTGGCTCAAATACGGGGTTGGGCTAACATGGCGGGACGTCACGAGGAAAAGACCTGAACAACTTGAACTGCTCGTTTTTCGATGCTTCACCTTCGCTTGCATGGCGTCGGATGCACCGCTTTGGTCTGCACGTTGATCGTCGGAACGGGTTTGAATTGGCGCATGACACCATCCCGCGCCAGTGGAAAACCTTTTGGTGACGCGAACTTGGGAGTTGTCGGGTTTGGGAGTGGGGCAACTTAGAATGAAACACCATTTCCCGAACCCCAGTTTGTGAGCGCGCTGACAGGGCAAAACCCGACCAAAATTCACCGGTCCCGTCGAACCACCAGTATATTCATCTTCGGTTTTCTAAATTTCCCCACCAGGGGTTCCTGTGCCCGCGTTCAGCGCTGCCGTCAGCCGCAGCGCCAGTTTGCGCGCAACCGCGTCCTTGGTCATGCGCGGCCAAGGCTCGCTCATCTTTTCCGAAATCAGCGTTA
>JAACVA010000102.1 GCA_009992615.1 Rhodobacterales bacterium | reverse complement strand
GCGCGCACCGGTCAGGTGGCCGGGTTGTCTGCGCCGCGCCCTGTGCTGCACTGTGTCGGCTTGCAGGACTGGAGCACGCCGCCCGCCGCCTTTGCCCGCGCCCGGCATGATGTCGAATCGGCCTATGACGCGGCGGGTTCGGGCGCGGCGGTGCAGTTCCATGTCGAGGAGGATCTCGCCCATGCCGAAACCCCGGCCATGCGGGCGCGGGTGATGCGATTTCTGATGCAAACCCTGGGCCGGGCCACGGATCGCCCCGCAGATCAGACCGGATGCGGAGCGGGGCGGGCCCTTGCCGAGAAAAATTGATACTCTATTGATACAGTCTATTGACGCTGTCATCTTTGCTGCGCACTATCGTGCTAATGCTGGATGACACAGTATCAATCCTTGGGAGGAAACATGACCAACACAACCATACGCGCCCGCCGGGCGGTGGCTTTGGGCACGGCATCGGTTCTGGCGCTGTCGTTCGGCACCGCTGTCAACGCGGCGGATATTGCCCTGATGATCAGCGATGTTGATGGCAAGGCTGCGATCATTCAGGAATTCGCCGAACGCTATCAGGCGATCAACCCCGATGTGACGATCAAGCTCAACGTCGTGGGCTATGACGTGATCCGCGAACAGTTGTCGGTACAGCTTGAGGCCGGTTCAGGCCCCGATATGGCCTTTGTCACCAATCTGGGCGGTCTCAATCCATTCTATCTGGACCTGACCCCCTACGTTGACGCCGCCGCCTGGGAGGCCGCCTATGGCGCCGTCCTGCCGTGGTATCGGGCGGGCAAGCCGGATGGCATCTTTGGGTTCCACACCGAAATGACGGTGACCGGCCCCTATGTGAACCTGACCATGTTCGAAGAGGCCGGTGTCGATCTGCCCGCCCCCGGCGCAACCTGGGAAGACTGGGCGGCGGCGACGCAGCAGGTGATGGACAACGTGGGCAGCTATGCCGGCATGGTGATGGACCGCACCGGCCACCGTATGGCCGGACCGGCCATGTCATACGGCGCAAAGTATTTTGATGCCGACGGCAAGCTTATTGTCGACGAAGGCTTCAGGACGTTCAGCCAGATGATGCTGGACTGGCACGCCTCGGGCCTTATGCCCGCCGACATCTGGCCCGCCGTGTCGGGCAGCAAATATGCCAATGGCAACGAGATGTTCTTCAACCAGGATGTGCCGTTCTACATGTCCGGGTCGTGGAACGCGGCCAACGTGTTGAACAACGTCGGTGACAAGTTCGACTGGGCCGTGGCGCCGGTGCCTTGTGGGCCCGCAGGCTGTGGCGTGATGCCGGGCGGAACCGGCCTGGTCGGGTTTGCCGGCACCGATGCGCCCGAAGCCGTGGCCGGGTTCATTTCGTGGATGGCCGAGAAAGAGCAGGCGAGGGAATGGTACGCCCGCACCTACGCCATTCCTGCCCATGCCGAGTTGCAGAAAGAGGGTCTGGATTATGTCGCGGCCGGCGCGGATGAGCGGGTGGCAGAAGGGCTGAACGCTTTTGCCAAGATGGCGGTTGCCGCAGCCGAACAGACGCCCCAGGCCTATGCCCTGCAAGGCAGCCCGGTGAACTTTGTCATCTTCAACGCCACTGCCCAGTTTCTGGGCGAGGCGATGAACGGCAATCTGACGCTGGACGAAGCGATGGCCAAGATCGAAGAAGAGATCGCAACAAAGGCCAACTGATCGCGGCGCGCTGGCCGGATCACGCAGAAGGCCGGGCCTTGGCCCGTGTCCTCTGGGGGCCGCCGAAAACGGTGGCCCCCCTTTCCAACCCCATCCCGAGGACCGCCCGCCATGAGCATCGCCGGACTTGCGAGCCTGATCATTGGTATCCTGTGGCTGGGCGGCGGCACGCTGTGGCTGTTGACGCGGCGCCGCTATCGGCTGGCGCAGATCCCGAATTTTGCGATGGATCTGCTGGGTTTTCCCGTGGAACTGGCCCAGAGTCTGTTTGGCCGCAGTGGCGTGCCCTATGCCCTGTTGTTGCCCAACATGCTGATCTTCGGGTTTTTCACCTTTGCGCCGATGATCCTGAACTTTTACGTCAGCTTCACCGGCGGATCGTCGATCAGCCTGTTTGACCGGCCCTGGGTCGGCGGCGCGAATTACAGCGCGATTTTTCAATGTGAAAGCTATTTCGATCCGCGCACCTGCTCCAACGAAGGGTTTTCGTTCTGGCGCGGCATGGCCAACACCCTGATGTTCGTGGCCATTCAGGTGCCGGTGCTGTGCGCCGCCGCCCTGGCCACCGCCCTGGTGGTCAACAAGAACCTGGTCGGGCGCGGCTTCTGGCGCGCGATGTTCTTTTATCCGGTCATGCTGTCGCCCGTGGTGATTGCCAATATCTGGAACTGGGTTTTGCACCGCAAGGGCATCCTGAACGAAACCCTGGGCGATGCGACAGGGGTGATGACCGCGCTGTCGGGCATGGCCGGTTTCGACATGGTGGCAACCATTCTGTTCGCCATCCTGCTGTTCGTGGCCAGCGAACGCACCCTGCGCGCGGCAGCCGACCCATCGCTGGCCTGGGCGGGCTTGTTCGCGTTGTTGTTCGTTGCGGTGTTCACCTGGGCCAGCCCGCTGCGCATGGTTGGGTTTCAGGCGCTGCCGTCGCTGTGGCTGGGCCTTGCCTTGGGTGCCGGTTTGGTGTGGCTGGTGTCCACTGCCCATCCGGCGGCGCGTTGGGTGGTGATGGGATTTACCGCAGTGGCCATGGCTTTGCTGCTGACGATACAGTTTGACGCAGTTTTCTCCTTTGAACGGTTCCGCCCGGTGAACTGGCTGGTCACGCCGAACACCGGCTGGCCGTTCTTCTGGCTGATCTTCGTCTTCACCTGGAGCCATATGGGATTTTACATGCTGATCCTGTTGGCCGGGTTGCAGGCGATTCCGTCTGATCTGTACGAGGCGGCCAAGATGGATGCCACCAAACCGGCGCGCGCCTTTTACCGCATCACCCTGCCGTTGGTCATGCCGACGCTGGTGGTGGTTCTTGTGCTGTCGCTGATCCGCAGTTTCCAGATTTTCGATGAGGTGTGGCTGTTGACAGGCGGAGGGCCGGGGCGCGAAACCTTCATGATCGTGCAGCACATCTATGAAACCGCCTTTACCGGTGACCGGCCGGCCTATGGTTCGGCGGCGGCGGGATCGGTGCTGATGGCGGTGGTGATCGCGGTATTCACCTTCTTTCAGCTGTTCATCACGCGCCGCCAATCGGGATTGTGACCATGGGCCTTGCAACCTTTCTGACCCGCACCAAGGGCAACCCCGACAAGGCCGACAGGATCGGCGCCGCCGATCTTTTGGCCTATGGGTATCTTGCGCTGGGGGTGCTGCTGATCCTTGTGCCGGTGCTGTGGACATTTCTCAGCTCGGTCAAGAACGAACGCGCGGTCTCAAGCTTCGACACCCGCCTTTTGCCGATGTCGCAGGTCGAACGCTTGATCGAGGGTGAAGGGTTGAAAACCACCTGGATATATACAGACGCGGCGGGCAACACCCAAGAGGTGTTCAAGGCCGGGCCGACCCGCGTCGAAACCGATGTGGCCGCGATCGACGACCCGGCCAATGTGTTCAAGGTACCACGCACGCAACTGGAGCCGAACGAGGAAATCCGCATCGCCACGGAAAATTACCTCGACCCGATCCTGGGGCGCAACGGGCAGACCAATTTCACTTTCTTCACTTACCTGTTCAACAGTGTCTTCGTCACCGTGGTGGCGACGTTGATCACTCTGCTGATCAACGCCATGGCCGCCTTTGCCCTGTCGAAATACCAGTTTCGTGGACGGCTGACCTTTACCATCCTGATCGTCGCCACCCTTCTGATCCCGTCGTCGATCATCCTTGTGTCGCTGTTTTTCGTCGTCTGGTCCTTCGGCATTTTCGGCAGCCTTTGGGGCGTCATCATCCCCGCCGCCGCCACGCCAACCGGTGTTTTCCTGTTGCGCCAGTACATGCTGACTATCCCGGATGAGCTGTTGGAGGCGGCGCGCATGGACGCGGCCAGCGAATGGCGCATCTTCTGGCGCATCGTTCTGCCGCTCAGCCTGCCGGCGCTGTCGGTTCTGGCGATCCTGTCGGTGATCTGGCGGTGGAATGATTTTCTGTGGCCGCTGATCGTGCTGATTTCCGATCCGTCCGCGCATACGCTGCAAATTGGCCTGACCACGTTCTCGGGCGAGTTTGACAGCCAGTTCCATTATATCCTGGCGATGACGGTTGTGTCGCTTATTCCCATCACGCTGGTTTTCGTGTGGCTGCAACGCTTTATCACCACCGGCATCGCCACAACGGGGCTCAAATGAATTTCACGACAGGTTTGACATGACCGCGCACGCACTGGAACTGAAACATATCCGCAAATCCTGGGGCGCCGTGCAGGTGATCCACGGGATCGACCTGCAAATTGAAGAGGGCGAATTCGTCGTGTTTGTCGGCCCTTCGGGCTGTGGCAAATCCACGTTGCTGCGGCTGATTGCCGGGCTGGACGACCCCAGCTCGGGCGATATCCTGTTGCAGGACCGGCGGGTCAACAGCGTGCCGGCGTCGGAACGCGGGCTGTCGATGGTGTTTCAGTCCTATGCGCTGTACCCGCACATGACCGTTCGCCAAAACCTGTCCTTCGGTCTGGAAAACCTGCGCATGGCGAAAGAGGAAATCGACCGCCGGGTCGATGATGCCGCCACGCTGTTGCAGATCGAAATGTTGCTGGCCCGTCGCCCCGGCCAGTTGTCGGGTGGCCAGCGTCAAAGGGTTGCCATCGGCCGGGCCATCGTGCGCGAACCGCAGATTTTCCTGTTCGACGAACCGCTGTCGAACCTTGATGCCGAACTACGCCTGCAAATGCGGGTGGAAATTGCCAACCTGCACGCGCAACTGGGCAACACGATGATCTATGTCACCCACGATCAGGTCGAGGCGATGACCATGGCGAATCGCATCGTGGTGCTGCGCGCCGGCAAGATCGAGCAGGTGGGCAAACCACTGGAGCTGTACAACCGGCCCTGCAACAAGTTCGTGGCGGGGTTTCTGGGGGCACCGCAGATGAATTTCCTGTCTGGCAACCTTGCGCCGGATGGCACGTTAACCATGGATTGCGGCCTGAAAATGCCCGTGCGACTGGGCGAAACCCTGAGCGCTGCTGAAAAATGCACCCTGGGTCTGCGCCCGGAAACCATTGGTGTGTCGCTTGAGGGGGCGGGGGACATGACCGTCAAGGTGCAAAATTTTGAACAACTGGGCGCGGTGACGTATATCTACACTGTCTTTGCCAACGGTGAAACGCTGACGGTGCAACTGGCGCAACAGATTCCCCTGCGGCGCGGGCAGGACATCGGGGTAACGTTTGATCCGACCCGGTTCCACATCTTCGCGGGCGAAGGCGAACGCGCGCTGCTGTTGCACGGGCGGGCTGACGCATGAGGGTGGCACTGATCGGGCTTGGCATGGTGGCGGGCACATATGTCGATGCCTTGAAGAAAACCGACATAAAACTGGCTGGGGTGTTTTCGCGTGATCCGGGGCACCGTCGGGATTTCATTGCGAAACATAAGCTTGACGCGCGGTCTTACGACTCGGTCGGGCAGATCGCCTTGGACAATATCGACTTTGTGATCCTGACGACGCCGCCCAATGCCCGCGCCGACATTGTGGCGGCGCTGGCGGCGGCAGGCAAACCGATCCTTATGGAAAAGCCGGTCGAGCGTACTTTCCCGGCGGCCACCGCCCTGGTTGATGTCTGCGAAGCGGCGGGGGTGCCCCTGGGCATCATGCTGCAACATCGCGCGCGGCCCGTGGTGCGGGATCTGCGCGCGCTGCTGCCTGATCTGGGGCCGTTGCGCCTGGCCGAGGTGCATGTGCCGTGGTGGCGACCGCAATCCTATTACGATGCGCCGGGGCGGGGCAGCTATGCCCGCGACGGCGGCGGTGTGATGATTTCGCAGGCGATCCACACGCTGGACCTGATGCTGTCGCTGACCGGGCCGGTGGCCCATGTCACGGCGATGACCGCGACGACGGGGTTTCATAGCATGGAGTCGGAAGATTTCGTCAGCGCCGGCCTGGCCTTTGCCAATGGCGCCGTTGGCACCCTGTCGGCCACCACGGCCAGCTTTCCGGGTCGGGGCGAAACCATAACACTGCACTTTGCCAATGGCTCGGCCCGGATCGACACCAATCTGCTGTCACTCGATTGGCAGGACGGGCGCAGCGAAACCTTCGGCGCCGCCACCAGCAGCGGGGCAGGGGCCGATCCGATGGCCTTCACCTCGGACTGGCACCGCGCCGTGATTGTCGATTTTGCCGAATCCTTGCGTGAAAACCGCCCGCCGATGGTGCCGGGGCGCGCCGCCCTTGACGTTCATCGTCTGATAGCGGCACTTGAAATCTCTGGGCGCACGGGCGCCCGAGTGGAGGTCTGAATGCCAATCAAATTGGGCGTCATGGGGATCGACCATGGCCATATCTTCGGGATGTTGTCGGGCATGTTGGCCGAGGGGTGCAGCTGTGCCCAGTGGTGGACAGGCGGCCCGGCGGTGACCGAGGAGAAATTCCGCGAAACCTTTCCGCAGATTGATCAGGTGGCGGATTATCGCAGCATCCTCGATGATCCCGAGGTGAAGATGGTGCTGATTTCCGCCATTCCCTGTGATCGCGCCGATCTGGCCATCGCGGCGATGGAGGCCGGCAAGGATGTGATGGTGGACAAGCCCGGTTGCACCACGATGCAACAGCTGGCCCGCCTGCGCGAGGTTCAGGCGCGCACCGGGCGTATCTGGACGGTGAACTTTTCCGAACGCTTCCAGGTGGCGGCGGTGGCCAAGGCCGAAGAACTTGTGGCGGCGGGCGCCATCGGCCGGGTGGTGCAGACCCTGGGCATGGGGCCGCACAAGCAAAATCTGAAAACCCGGCCCGAGTGGTTCTTTCACGCCGAAAAATTCGGCGGCATCCTGTGTGACATCGGCAGCCACCAGATTGACCAATTCCTGCATTTCACCGGGTCAGACACGGCCGAAATTGCCCATGCGGCTGTTGAAAATACAACAATGCCCGATCATCCCGGCTTTCAGGACTTTGGTGAAATCGTGCTGCGCTCGCCGCAGGGTCATGGCTATGTGCGGGTGGATTGGTTCACCCCCGACGCGATGCCCACCTGGGGTGACGGGCGGCTGTTTCTTCAGGGCACCGAAGGCCAGATCGAACTGCGCAAATACACCGAAATCGGCCAGCCTCACCGCACCGGCAACCTGTATCTGGTGAATGGCGAGGAAAACGTGCACATTGATTGCTCTGCCATGCCGCTGCCCTATTTCCCGCGCCTTGTCGCCGATGTGCAGGATCGCAGCGAAACCGCCGTGGGCCAGCGCCACACCTTCACCGCCATGGAACTGGCGATCCGGGCACAGGAAATGGCATCGTGAAACGCCGGGTCTCGATCATCGGGGCCGGCATCGGGGCCGAGCATCTGAGGGGCTATGCCGCCTTGCCCGACCTTTTTGAGATCCACAGCATTTGCGATCTTGACGCCGTGCGCGGCGGGGCCTTGGCGGCGACCCATCCCGGTGTGATCCATGCGAACGATTACAATGTGATACTGGCCGATCCGCAGGTGGATATCGTCGATATATGTCTACCGCCCCACCTGCACTTTTCCGCCATCACGGCGGGGTTGGACGCGGGCAAGATCGTGGTCTGCGAAAAGCCTCTGGTCGCCTCATTGGCCGAGGCGGATCTGCTGATTGAAAAGGTGGCGCAAAGTGGCGGCACCGTGGCGCCGGTGTTTCAATACCGCTATGGCCTGGGCACGGCGCAGTTGCACGCGCTGATTGACGCGGGGCTGGCCGGGCGGTGTTTTGCCGGTACGCTGGAAACCCACTGGAACCGGCCGGCATCCTATTACGACATCGCGTGGCGCGGCACCTGGGCGGGCGAGCGGGGCGGTGCCCTGTTGGGTCACGCGATCCACATCCACGATCTGTTGCCCTGGCTGATCGGGCCGGTCGCACAGGTGTTTGCCGACATTGCGACACGGGTGAACGACATTGAGGTGGAAGATTGCGCCGCTCTGTCGATCCGTATGGGCGACGGCGCGCTGATCAGCAGTTCGGTCACCCTGGGCGCGGCAGATGACACCAGCCGGTTGCGCCTGTGTTTTGAAGGCTTTACCGTCGAATCCGATCATGCGCCATATTCGCTGGCGGAAAAGGCGTGGTCCTTCACCGCCCGTGCCCCGACACAGCAGAGCCGGATTGATGCGGTTTTGGCCAAGGTGCCCACCGCCAAGGCAGGGTTCGCCGGAATGTTCGAGGCGCTGGCACATGCGCTGGACGGCAAAGCCGGGCGCGAGGTGACGTTGGAGGACGGGCGGCGCAGCCTTGAATTTGTGACCGCTCTCTATGCCTCGGCACGCGCCAATGCGCCGGTTACACTGCCCTTGGGGCGGGATCATCCGCTGTATCACGGTTGGCTGCCCTAGGGGTGAAACGACGCGGGGGTTGCACATGGCGTTTGCCCGGTTCCAAGCTATGCCGCGCTGCGGATCCATTTCGCACAAACTGTCCTGGCCGCTGGTCGAACTGCGCTGTGACCGGTCAGAGGATGCCCGCTTGGCGCGTTTGCCGCCGCCTGCACCATCTCTGTAAGCCGCATATTGACAACCATGTGCCGCGCGCATTTGCACCCACGCGCGGTGCCGCTGTGCGACGCCCGACTCACCCGTTGGCTGAGAACGTGTCGAACGCTGCCAGCGCCTTGGCAGAAAATGCATAGGACGGCCCGCCGCCCATATACATCGCCATCGCCAAGGCTTCGCACAGCTCATCCCGCGTCAGGCCCAGCCGTACCAGTGATTTGACATGAAACCCGATGCAGCTGTCACAGCGGGTGGCGATGGCGATGCCCAGGGCGATCAGCTCCTTGGTCTTTTCGGACAATGCGCCGTTGGTCTTGGCGGCCTGTCCCATGGCGTTGAACCCGGCCACACTGTCGGGAATTTCCTGCGACAGCGTGTCAACCTCGCGCAGGGTGCGCGCCATGAAGGCGTTCCAGTCGTCCATTTCAGCCCCTTTCGTTGCTGCCCATGCGGCGTTCCAGCCACCGCACACCGGCGCTGATCACCAGAACCAGCACCAGATATTCAAAGATCAGCAGGGTATAGATTTCCAGCGGGCGATATTCCGTGACCACCAGTTCATTGGCCCGGCGGGTCAGTTCCTGCATCCCGATCACCGACGCAAAGGCCGACATCTTGACGATATAGATGAACTGGTTGGCCAGCGGCGGCAGGATGCGGCGAATCGCCTGGGGCAGAATCACATAACGCATGGTTTGCGCCCGGGTCAGCCCGATGGTCTGGGCCGCCTCGGTCTGGCCCTTGGCGATGGATTGGATGCCCGAACGGTAGATTTCTGATGTGAACGCCGAATCCGAAATCGCCAGGGTAATGACCGCGCCCCAGAACGCGTCGATCGGTACGTTCAGCCCCATGGACCGAAAGATCAGCGGCAGACCGTAAAACACCCAGAACAGCATCGGCAACAACGGAATCGCACGGATGAATTCGACATACACCCGATTTACGATGCGCCAGCCGCGTTTTTCCGAAAAACCGGGCAATGCAACCAACAGCCCGACCGCCATTGAAATCGCCGCCGCCAGCAACGACAACTGGATCGTCGCCGCCATGCCGTTGAACAGGAATTTGACGTTGGTCCAGCCTTGGGCCGTGCGCGGGTCGATCACATACCATCCCCAGGTGGCCGAGGACGAACAGGCGCCCAACACCAACAGCAGGGCAAGAACGGCGGGG
>JAACVA010000318.1 GCA_009992615.1 Rhodobacterales bacterium | reverse complement strand
GCATCGGCCATTGCCAAACGCTTTTGATCGGCGGGCAAGTCCGATCCCTGTATAAAATTGATACGCTTTTGAAGCGGCGCAATTTCATTGAAAACAATTGCTCGCACATCGGGTGGAAGCGCCTTTGCGGTGAATATAATTGATTTCATTAGAGACGACACGTCAGACAATGCCAACTCTGTCAACCGATCTGGCATGGTGTTTTGCGCGATGTATCGGATTGTCTGACGGTATACTCCCCCAGCGGTTAGCGCCAAGTCCTGCACTTCCTGCGGCCACTGTGCATCGTCCAGAACATATTTTATTGTCTTGATGTGTTCGGATGCCCCGGTGAGCGCCAGCCACTTTTCATCCGGCCCAAGATCGCTGCGTACGACGAAATCAATTGTGCCGGTCACGCCGGTTTGCGCGTTGGCAATCAAGCTGCGCACATCGGCTGGCAGGTTCGCCGTCGCCAGTAGATCGACGGTGACCTCAAGACGCTCCTTCAGGAATGCGTAATTGATCATTTCTGCGGCTTTAATCGCGCCATCCAACGATCCGAGTTGACCGTTGAGCGCATCAAGTTGAGCCGGATCAAGTGCGCCTCCGCTGTTGAGGTAGTCGCGCACCTCGCCAAGCAAATCAACTTGATTGCCAAGCAATCCAGCAATTACGTCATGACGCGCGCCCTCGACATCTGACACGCCAGACGCAAGTTGAAGGTCCGATATTACACGGGCCTCCATTCGTGCCTGTTCCACCGATGACTTGGCCGTGGCCGCGCTTGACGACAACAACGCACGCGCTGCACCAGTCAGATCGCCAGCGGCTTGACTATCGCCAGCGATAGCCGACGACAGAAGGGCTTGAAACCGCGCTTGGTTGAACGCTTGAGCCTGCTGGCCGCTCACCAAAGCACCGGCAGTACCGCGAAGCTCTGCAATAAATGCCCGCAGCGTCTGACTGGTGCGATACCACAGCCCCGCCGCCTGTTCACTGGCACGTTGGGCCTGCAATGCGTCTGAGATCATGGTTCCCTGCACATCTGCTGCGACGACATTGACCATCCTGGCGATTTCATTTGTAAACGATCCGACAGCGGGCAATATTTCGTTGAACGCTCCCGATAGGCTGATCAGTGCTGCATAGGTCTCGCGCCCGCCTTGAGTGGCAAGGTCTTGCGCCTCGATCATGGCCCGATACTGATCGCGGGTCTGCGGCATGGCAATGCCCAGATCAGCCAGCGCGGCAGTGGTCTGGCGTGTTGCGGTCTCAATCCGCTCCGCCTCAGTGTAGAAAGCGGCGTAGTAAGCGCCAGTGGCTTGGTTCATAGCATCAAGCCCGCCGAATGCATCTGCCAGTTGAGACGCCATTTCACCGCCAGCCAATCCAACATCAAACATGGTGTGGCCGAGGGTGTCCATGATAGCGTTGACGGCAATAATGCTGGATGACAGGCGCGTCAGGGTGTCCAGCGCTGTCTCACCCTCTCGGGCAAGATCACCTGCCGCCCAAGACGTTTCCGTGATCGTTTCGGTCACTTCCTTGAATGAGATTTTCCCGTCACTGAAATCAGGTACGGTATTTTTCACATCTCTAGTGATTTCAATGAACGTGCCAATAAGCCGCTCAGCCATGCCGTTTGCCAGTCGCGTCAATTCGTCCTGAAGTGCGGCAACTGCCTGATCCTCAGACATTCCGGCGGTAGATAA
>JAACVA010000317.1 GCA_009992615.1 Rhodobacterales bacterium | reverse complement strand
CCTGCGAATGCCGCGGTTGGTCGCATCATAGAACCCGCTGTCGGCTTCGCGCCGCAACTGGGTTTCCCGCCCCGTCCGATCATGGGCGATCTCGGCCATTCCATCGCGTGATCCCCCGTTCTGGATGCTATGCTCCATGTCAGCGACGGATAGCACATAAACTCTGTCCATCGCGACAGCGATCATGTCGCGGTGATTGTACACGGCTATCACAACGGAGAGCTTCATTGTTGATCCAAAACCCGCCAACTGTTTGCATTTTAGAAATTTCTTGAGTTGAAGACCTATTTTTACGGATGGCCGGAAAGCGGATCGGCACCGTTGCCACGACGCATTTTGGCAAGCTATCCGTTGAGACCCCGAGATTCAACAAAGATGCTGTTAACGACAGGCGATGCTTGATCCTGTTGCGTTGTTTTCATGCTGGACATCCCCGGCACGCGAGAATCGACCGCATGCGCCGTCGGATCATGGCAAGCGGGATCAGCAGTGCGGAATTCGAAAGCAAGTGTTTCTCTTACTCGAAGAACCCGTCGCCGATGAATATCCCGGCAGGGAGCGCGACGAGGGCATAGCCCGCAGCGAGGCGACGCGGGGTATTGAAAAGAAAAACGACGAGAAGCGAAGAAAGGCAGTGGCTGCGCCGCACCAAGCACAAGAAGATCCCGTGCGAGGGGCGTGAGGGCGCCTGGTGCCCGATCGCGTCCGACCAGCGTTGGTCACTCGACTTCACCAGCGACGCGCTGGCCTATGGCCGCAAGTTCCGCATGGCCAACCTCAAGGATGATTGCACCAGGGAATGTTCGGCCATCGAGGTGGATTTTTCGCTGCCGGGTGAGCGGATCGTGCAAATGCTGGATCGTGTGGCCCGCGAGCGGGGATACCCCGATATCCTGGTCGTTGATAACCGCCCGGAACTGCGCGGGCGCGCGCTGGATGGATGGGCCGATGATCATGGCGAGCAACTGTATTTCATCGACCACGGCAAGCCGACCCGGAACACCTATATCGAGAGCGTCAACGGACGGTACCGGGAGGAATGCCTGAACCAGCACTGGTTCACCAGCATCGGTGAAGCCCGTGAAATCATCGAAGAATGGAGGCTCGACGATAACACAGAGCGCCCGCACAGCAGCCTGAAATATCAAACCCCGGAGGAGTTCGCAGCCGCGCGCCCCTTCGACAAGACGCAATGGGCGCAGCCGCTTGAGCGACCTGATGGCTCCACGCCTGCGCCCATTGCTCACGCCGCCGAATGATGGCACACAAATGGAGAACAGACTCGACTTACGGATGGCCCTGAAAATTACGGCAGGTCACGGGCGCGCGACGTACCAAAAACATGGGTGTCAAATGTCAATTAGTTCAACCCTGACCCCGGAAATGGTCGAGGCGTTCGACCTGTGCCCGACGGTGATCCTGGTGTTCAAGATAAATGGGTTCCAAATTGTTGCGGCCAATGACGCGGCCGCTCGGAAATACGGCTATTCCAAGAAAGTGCTGAGATCCATGACGATCATGGACTTGCGCCCGGCGGAAGAGGTACCCCGAATCGCGAAACTTGCCAGCCGTCTGCTGAACGGACCGGATGCCGCCGGCAGGTCCCGTCACCTGACGAAGGATGGCGAGACATTCATCGCAGAGGTTCACACACAGCTCGTCGAGATGTCGGGTGAGCTTTGCAAGCTCTCGGTCATCCACGACGTGACGCAACAGGTGGCACGGGAAGAGGCCGCGCAGGAGTTGTCGGCCGAGGCGGTCGCGCGTATCCGGGCGGCCGAAGCGACGGCCGATCATTTCGCAA
>JAACVA010000101.1:4075-9969 GCA_009992615.1 Rhodobacterales bacterium | reverse complement strand
GCACCCTGACCCTCACTTTTGACGAGGCGCGCAAGCGGGCTTGGCTGCACGAACAGGGCGTGGTCGAGTCCGAGGTGCAAGGCGAGGGCGCGTTCACCATATCCGTACGCTGGACCCTGCGCCAGGAGCACCAGTTCCGTACACTCTGAAGGCATCGACAGGGGCAGAGGTGCGCCTCCGGCGGGAGTATTTTTCCAAAGAAGAAGCGCAGCCGGATCAATAGGAAAGCGGGGCGAGCCTGTCGAACAAGTGGCCTATGCCCGCGCGGTCGATATTTGCGAAGGCGATCCGCAACTGGCGTTTGCCTGCCGCGTCGCCCTTGGGGGTGAACATCGTGCCGGGCAACAACAGGATGCCCGCGTCTTGCACAAGACGCTGCGCCAGCGTGTCACTGGGCACGTCGAATGGGTGTTCGACATAGGCGAAATAGGCGCCACAGCCCAAAAGGTTCCAATCGGGCAGGCGGGCAAACCCTTGTTCCATTGCGGCGCGCCGGTCAAGGATTTCGGCGCGTTCACCCGCCAGCCATTGTGACAGGTTGCGCATTCCCCAAAGTGCCGCGTGCTGGCCCAGTTGGTTGGGGCAGATGGTGACCGTGTCCAGAAATTTTTCCACCTCTGCCAGGCGCGCGGTGCTGGCCGTCAGCGCGCCGACGCGGTGGCCGGTCAGGCGATAGGCCTTTGAAAAGCTGTAAAGCTGAACAAGCACCTCGTCCCAGTCGGGATCGGTGAACAGATCGTGGGGGGCGCCTGAGAAGCTGTTGTTCCCTTCCGTGGAAACGCGGCTGTCGAAATCGCGATAGGTTTCATCGACGATCAGCGGCAGGCCGTGGTGCCGCGCAAGGTTGGCAAAGGCGCGCAGGGTTTCGGCGGGGTATTCGGCGCCGCCCGGATTGTTGGGGGTGACCAGCACGATGGCTCGGGTGCGCGGCGTGATCAAGGCGGCGCAAGCGTCGGCCTCGGGGATCAGCCCGCGGCCGGTGGCCAGCGGCACCGTCGTTATTCCGTTCATGTCGAGCCACATCTTGTGGTTGAAGTACCACGGTGTGGGCAGGATCACCTCGTCCCCTTGTCGGGCGATCGTGCTGATCACGGCGGCGAAGGCCTGATTGCAGCCTGACGTGATGGCCACCTGATCGGGGCTCACAACGCCGCCATAGCTGGCGCTCCACTGTGCCGCCACTTGGGCGCGCAGGTCAGGCAGGCCCAGCACCGGGCCATAAAGATGCGATTCGTTCACCGACAGGATCGTTTCGGCCATTGCGGCGCGCAGCGTCTGCGGCGGCGGCGCCACAGGGGCGGCCTGGCTGACGTTGATCAGCGGACGATCAAGGCTAAAGGTCGCCTTGGCCAGCCAGCGGCGCGCCTCCATCACCGGCGGTGGCGAGGTGGCGGCCATGTTCGGGTTCAGGATCAGGGTCATGGCACGGCGCTCCGGTTATGGACCGTGCGACATTAGACCGGGGCCGGGCCGGTGAAAAGCCTCAGGGGATGATGCGGGTGTATTTGGTGCCCGTCACCGTCGCCCCGGCGATCAGCCCTGCCTGACCGAAGATCACCGCGATCACCGGCGACAGCGTTGTGGTGGTATCGGCCGACAGGTTGCCGGCCTGGTCATTCACCGCATATTGCACATCGGCCCCTGCTGACCAACCGGGCGAGGTGCGGAAATTGTACAGCGCGTCGTTGGTCATGAAGAACAGCACATGCGCGAATTGCTGTGCCCCGATCTGAAATCCGAGACTTGCCTGGGTGGCCGAGTAATAATCGATCGTCGTTCCGGCCACTTGCAGGGCGCCGCGCCCATAGCTGCCGCCGAGGCCAAAACCGGCCTCGGTGACCAGCGGCATCACCAGTTGGCCTGCCGATTTGTCGCGCAGATCCTGGGTGGCGGGATAGTTCGAATAGAGAAAGCTCAGCGAACTGGCCACGCGGGCGTCAATGGTTTCGGGGCCACGGCTGCCCAGCGCGTTGGAGCAGGCCGCCCCGAACAGCAAGACCGAAGATGCGCCGGTCAAAACCGTGCGGCGGGAATAGGATGTCATTTGGAAATCGCCTTTTACTGCCGGTTCACCTCAGGGTGACAACCTTTGGTGGTTGCTCTGCCGATGTCCATACGAAATTTTCGTGGCGCTGTCATCCTGTACAACGAGCCGGCCCTGCCTTGGGCGGATTGCCGCGATAGGGGGCCGGCGCGCCACGCCCCTAGCCGCGCAAGGCGCGGGCCATCGCGGGGGCGAAATAGGTAAGGATGCCGTCGCATCCGGCG
This sequence comes from Rhodobacterales bacterium, assembly GCA_009992615.1. Lineage (GTDB taxonomy): Bacteria > Pseudomonadota > Alphaproteobacteria > Rhodobacterales > Rhodobacteraceae > Oceaniglobus. The sequence continues at coordinate 7,701 of JAACVA010000101.1, read as the reverse complement.
CGTTTGAACGCGATCAGCGTTTCCGCCATCACCTGCGCCCCGTCGATCCACCCATTGGCCGCCGCCGCCTGGATCATCGCGTATTCGCCCGACACCTGATAGGCAAAGGTGGGCGCGCCAAAGCGGTCTTTCACCCGGCGGCAGATGTCCAGATATGGCAGGCCGGGTTTCACCATCACCATGTCGGCGCCTTCCAGCAGATCGCGTTCGACCAGGCGCAGGGCCTCGTCGGAATTGGCAGGGTTCATCTGATAGGTCTTCTTGTCGCCGGTCAGCGCGCCGGTGGCGCCGACCGCATCGCGGAACGGGCCATAGAATGCGCTGGCATATTTTGCGGCATAGGACATGATCGTTACATTCTGGTGGCCCGCCCCTTCAAGCGCCGCACGCATCGCGCCGATCCGTCCGTCCATCATGTCGGACGGTCCCAGGATGTCGGCGCCCGACTCGGCCTGGGCCAGCGCCATCTTGACCAGCGCCGCGACCGTTTCGTCGTTTACGATGATCCCGTCGCGCACAATGCCGTCGTGGCCGTTGATGTTGTACGGGTCAAGCGCGACATCGGTCATCACGGCCAGATCCGGCACCGCAGCCTTGATTGCACGAATCGCGCGGTTGGACAGGTTGTCGGGGCTCCACGCCTCTTCGCACAACTGGGTTTTCAGGCGTGGGTCGGTATAGGGAAACAGGCAGATTGCCGGTATGCCCAGATCTGCCGCGTCGCGCGCCGCCTCGACCAACAGATCGACCGACAGGCGGTCAACCCCCGGCATCGACACCACCGGTTCGCGCATCCCTTCACCGTCGCGCACGAAAACCGGCCAGATCAGATCACCCACCGACAGGGTGTTTTCACAGGCAAGAGCCCGCAAGGCCGCGCTGGATTTGAGGCGGCGGAAGCGGGCGGCGGGAAAGGCGGCTGTTGTCATGGCGTGATCCGTGGCTGTTTTGCCCTTGGGTCGCACGGATACCGCGCCACCTCAAGTGGCGTCATCTGTGCTCTGGTGTTCCGCGGGGGGGCTGGCTAGTGTCGCGTCGGAATTGAAGCGGGGCGTTGCGCGTGAACTGGTACACAGCGGTATTTGAGTTGATCGATATGCGGTCTTTTTCGAACCTGTGGTATTGGATTGCGCTGGCCACGGTTTGGTCTACCGCGTCGCACTGGATTTTGGGCGTTCCCTTCGACATGGTGACGCGGGCGCGCCGGTTTGGCGGGCAGGCCGAGACCGACCTTGACCTGATCGCGCGGATCAATGTCAATCGGCTGTTGTTTATTGCACGGGTGTCTGGGCTGGGTCTTGTGTCGCTGGCGTCGATGCTGCTGACCGGTCTGGCGATCCTGGCGTTCTGGTACGGGGTCGAAATCGCCCAGGCGGTGTTTCTGATTGCCTTGCCGATGACCATCGTCTGGGCCATGGCGGTGTCCACCGCCAAGGCGATCCAGGCCGAGGATGCCTTGGGCGAAGCTTTGCGCCGTCGTCTGACGCGCCAGCGGATGATCACCCAGCTGATCGGCATCCTGTCGATTTTCGTCACCGCATTGTGGGGAATGTACAAGAACCTTGATCTTGGCCCATTCGGCGGTTGACGCCGGACCCCTCCTCGCTAGGTAACGCGCGCATGGCTGATCCCGCCCACATCACCGTTTCCGGCGCGCCCGAAGGGTTTGACGCCCGCATTCTGGCCCAGGAACTGGACCGGGCGGGCGCGGTCGTGCATGTGGCGCGCGATGACAAACGGCTGGCCGCGATGCGCGCCGCATTGGCGTTCTTTGCGCCGAAGGCAACCGTGCTCGGCTTTCCGGGCTGGGATTGCCTGCCCTATGACCGGGTGTCGCCCAATGCCGACATTTCCGCCACCCGCATGGCGACGCTGGCCGCCTTGGCCCATGGCGTGCCGGGGCCGTTCATTTTGTTGACAACGCTGAACGCCGCGACACAGCGGGTGCCGGAACGCGCCTTGCTGCGCGAGGCGGCGTTTTCTGCCCGCGTCGGTGAACGGATCGACGAACCGGCGCTGCGCAATTTTCTGGTGCGCATGGGCTTTACCCAGGCGCCCACAGTGGTGGAACCGGGCGATTACGCGGTGCGTGGCGGCATCATCGACGTCTGGCCGCCGGGCGAATTGGGGCCGGTGCGTCTGGATCTGTTTGGTGATGTGCTGGACGGTGCGCGCCGGTTCGATCCGGGCAGCCAACGCACCACCGAAAAGCTGTCGGTGATTGATCTTGCGCCGGTGTCCGAAGTGATCCTTGACGAAGCGGCGATCACCCGGTTCCGGCAAAATTACCGCATCGAATTCGGCGCGGCCGGCACCGACGATCCGCTGTACGAAGCGGTCAGCGCCGGGCGCAAACATGCCGGCATCGAACACTGGCTGGCGTTTTTCCACGACCGGCTGGAAACCCTGTTTGACTATCTGCCGCAGGCCAGTTTCGTGCTGGATGACCAGACCACCGGCGTGCGCCTTGCCCGCTGGGACAGCATTGCCGACCAATACGACAACCGCCGCGAAGCGATGCTGAGCAAAAAGCGCGTTGATTCCGTGTACAAGCCCGCGCCGCCGCAGCTGTTGTATCTTGACGATGCCGCCTGGACCAAGGTCACGGCGGGGCGGCGCGTGGTGCAGTTGAACCCGCTGCCCCAACCCACCGGCCCCGGCGTGACGGACGCAGGCGGGCGCATCGGGCGCAATTTCCTGCCCGAACGGCAGCAGGAAAACATCAGCCTGTTCAGTGTTTTGTCCGACCATATTCGCGCAAGACACAAGGCATCGCAGGTGGTGATTGCCAGCTACTCGGACGGGGCGCGGGAACGTTTGACCGGGCTGCTGACCGACGAAGGGCTGGCCCAAGGCATCGCCATCACCGATCACCGCGACATCCCCGAGGGCAAGGGCGGGCTGTTCCTTGCCGTTTGGCCGCTGGAACACGGGTTCGAGGGCAAGGGCCTGACCGTCATTTCCGAACAGGACGTGCTGGGCGACCGGCTGATCCGCACCAGCAAGCGGCGCAAGCGGGCCGAGAATTTCCTCACCGAAACCCAAGGGTTGTCGCCCGGTGATCTGATCGTGCACGTCGATCACGGTGTCGGGGTGTACCGTGGGCTTGAGGTGGTCAAGGCGCTGGGTGCCGATCACGAATGTATCCTTCTGGAATATGCCGGGGGCGATCGGCTGTACCTGCCGGTGGAAAACATCGAACTTCTGTCGCGTTACGGCCACGAAGAGGGGCTGCTGGACAAGCTGGGCGGCGGCGCCTGGCAGGCCAAGAAGGCCCGCCTGAAACAGCGCATCCGCGACATTGCCGATAAGCTGATCCGCATTGCCGCCGAACGCCTGCTGCGCCGCGCGCCGATCATGGAACCGCCCGATGGCATGTGGGATGCGTTTTGCGCCCGCTTTCCCTATCAGGAGACCGATGATCAGCAGGCCGCGATTGACGATGTTCTGACCGATCTGGCGGCGGGTGCGCCGATGGATCGACTGATTTGCGGCGACGTGGGGTTTGGCAAGACCGAGGTGGCCATGCGTGCCGCCTTTGTCGCCGCAATGTCGGGCCATCAGGTGGCGGTGATCGCCCCGACAACGCTGTTGGCGCGTCAGCATTTCAAAAGCTTTGCCGAGCG
>JAACVA010000101.1:0-4066 GCA_009992615.1 Rhodobacterales bacterium | reverse complement strand
CTTTCCCCTTGAGGTGCGGCCGCTGTCGCGCTTCGTTTCGACCCGCGATGCCGCGCTTACGCGGCAGGGCATTGCCGATGGCACGGTTGACATCGTTGTGGGCACCCATGCGCTGTTGGCGAAATCCATCCGGTTCAAGAACCTCGGGATGCTGATCATCGACGAGGAACAGCATTTCGGCGTCAACCACAAGGAACGGCTGAAGGAAATGCGCACCGATGTGCATGTGCTGACCCTGACCGCGACGCCGATTCCGCGCACCTTGCAGATGAGCCTGACCGGCGTGCGCGACCTGTCGATCATTGGCACGCCGCCGGTGGATCGTCTGGCGATCCGCACCTATGTGTCTGAATTTGATGTGCTGACCCTGCGCGAGGCGTTGCTGCGCGAACATTACCGCGGCGGACAGTCGTTTGTAGTTGTGCCGCGCATCGCCGACCTGCCCGAAATGGAACAGTTCCTGCGCGATCATGTGCCCGAGGTCAGCTTCATCGCAGCCAATGGCCAGATGGCGGCGGGCGAATTGGACGACCGGATGAACGCCTTTTACGATGGCAAATATGATGTGCTGCTGGCCACCACCATCGTTGAATCCGGCCTTGATATTCCGACGGCCAATACGATGATCGTGCACCGTGCCGACATGTTCGGTCTGGCACAACTGTACCAGATCCGCGGCCGGGTCGGGCGGTCGAAAATCCGCGCCTATGCCTATCTGACGACGAAACCGCGCACGAAACTGACCCCCGGTGCAGAAAAACGGCTGCGCGTGCTGGGGTCGCTTGATTCGCTGGGCGCCGGGTTCACCCTTGCCTCGCAAGATCTGGATATTCGCGGCGCCGGCAATCTGGTGGGCGAGGAACAGTCGGGCCAGGTGAAAGAGGTGGGATACGAGTTGTATCAGGCAATGCTGGAAGAGGCGATTGCCAAGATCAAGGCGGGCGAGCTTGAAGGGCTGGTCGATGGTCTGGACGATGGCCAGTGGGCACCGCAGATCAACCTTGGCGTGCCGGTCCTGATCCCCGAGGATTATGTGCCCGATCTGGACGTGCGTCTGGGCCTGTATCGCCGTCTGTCGGGGCTGACCAGCAAGGTTGAGCTGGAAGGTTTCGCCGCCGAACTGATCGACCGTTTCGGCAAACTGCCGCGTGAGGTGAACACCCTGCTGTTGGTCGTGCGTATCAAGGCCGAGTGCAAGCGCGCCGGAATAGCCAAACTGGACGCCGGGCCAAAAGGCGCCACCATTCTGTTTCACAACGACAAATTTCCCAATCCCGCAGGTTTGGTCGAATTTCTCAACGAACAGACGGGCCAGGCAAAGGTCAAGGACAACAAGATTGTCGTCCTGCGCGACTGGGCCAAGACCAATGACAAGATCAAGGGCGCCTTTGCGATTGCCCAGGATCTGGCGCGCCACGCGCGGGCGGGCAACAGCGCCTGAGCGGCAGCGCCGCACCGAACCTTTGTTGCGGCGCGTCAGGGCACAGGGTGATCTGACGGTGGCACATGACAACTGGATGGATCGTTTTGCCGCCTCGGGTCGGTGCGGCTTCGCGGCGGCGTGTCGGCGCGGTGGGCGAACCCGGCACACACCCGATCACGGCCATGATGTGACAGACGCCAATAATCCTATTAGATTTATCATAAGGCGGGACGGTTTTTGCACTGGGTCAACGGCACTGACCCGCCTAGGCTGTTGCAAAAGAAACCAACAACAGGAGGTTTGAGATGAAAATTCTATCCCGCAAGATCGCCATGGGCGCCGTGGCGTCGCTGATCGCGCTGTCCGGCGCGGCAATGGCTCAGGACAAGAGCTTTACCGTTGGGCTGGACGGCACCTTTGCCCCCCATGCCATGCCCTCGCTTTCGGGGGGCGTCGAAGGCTTTAACGTCGATCTGGCCAATACAATCGGTGAACGGCTGGGTGCCGAGATGAATATCGTCGCCACGCAGTTTTCCGGCCTGCTGCCGGGGCTTGCGGCAGGCACCTATGATTTCATTGTCGCACCCACGACAATCACCGCCGAGCGTGCCGAAAATGTTCTGTTTTCGGAAGGTTACCTGAATACCGATTTTCAGTTCGTCGTCGCCAAGGGCGCCGAAACGGTGGACAGCCTGGAAGGCTTCAAGGGCAAGGTCATTTCGGTGAACAAGGGATCGGTCTATGATTCCTGGGCGCGCGACAAAGAGGCCGAAATCGGTTGGACCGTCGAAAGCTATGGCACCAATTCCGATGCTGTACAGGCGGTGGTGTCCGGGCGGGCCTTTGCCAATGTGGCGGGCAACACCGTATCGGCCTGGGCGGTGAAACAGAACCCGGCGATCGAGCTGTCCTATCTGTTTTCCACCGGCCTTGTCTGGGGGATGCCGTTCCGCAAGGGCGACAGCGAGCTGCGCGCCACCGTTGAAAAGGTGATCGAGTGCATGAAAGTTGACGGCACAATGGCGGCGATGTCGGAAAAATGGTTCGGCGTCATCCCCGCCGCCGGGTCCGCCGCCATCACGCCGCAGCCGGGATTTGGCGAACCGGGTTATGCCGGGTACGAGATGGACAGCCACGCCCTGGGTTGCGAATGACATGACAAAGCGCGCCCAACCCACGCTCGAGGTGCGGGCGCTGCACAAATCCTTCGGCACCGATCCGGTGCTGAAGGGGATCGACCTGATCGTGCAGCGCAGCGAAATGGTGTTTGTTCTCGGCCCCTCGGGATCGGGCAAATCCACGATGCTGCGCTGTTGCAACCGCCTTGAGGAACCGGATTCGGGCGAGATTTTTGTCGAGGGCGACCGTCTGACCGGGCCTGGTGTCAACCTGAACGCCATGCGTCAACGCATTGGAATGGTGTTTCAATCCTTCAACCTGTATCCGCATCTGACGGCCCTGGGCAATGTCACCCTGGCGCTGCGCCGGGTGCAGAAGATGCCCCGTGCCGCCGCCGCCGATGCAGCACTTGAGGCTTTGACGCAGGTCGGTCTGGGCGATCGCGCCGGCCATTATCCGGCGCAGCTGTCGGGCGGACAGCAACAGCGTGTGGCGATTGCCCGCGCCCTGGCGCTGCGCCCCACAGTGATGCTGTTCGACGAACCCACATCGGCGCTGGACCCGGAATTGGTGGGCGATGTTCTGGATGTCATGCGCGAGGTGAAGGCGCAGGGAATGACCATGGTCGTGGTCAGCCATGAAATGTCATTCGCGCGCGAAGCGGCGGACCGGGTGATCTTCATGGATCAGGGCCGCATCGTGGAACAGGGCCCCCCGGCGCAAATCTTCGATGCGCCGCGTGAAGACCGCACCCGCGCCTTTCTGTCACGGGTCAGCGGATGACCGGGTTCGAGCGGTTTATCGACACCTTCTGGAACACCGCCGTTCTGGTGCGCTATGCCCCTGCGATCCTGCAAGGGGTGGGGGTGACGGTTGTGCTGTCGCTGCTGATCGTGATCTGCGGCATTGCCCTGGGTGCCGGTCTGGCCTGTGTGCGGGCCTATCGGGTTCGGCCGGTTTCGTTCGTGATCGTGATCTATGCCGATGTGCTGCGCGCATTGCCGCCTCTGGTTCTGATCCTGCTGGTGTTTTTCGGTTTGCCAAATCTTGGCATCCGGTTGTCGGCGTTCACGGTGCTGTTTCTTGTGCTGACGCTGGTTCTGGCGGCCTTTGCCGAGGAAATCGTCTGGGCCGGCATCACCGCCACCCCCAAGGGCCAGTGGGAGGCGGCGCGCAGCACTGGCCTGGGCTTTACCCAGACGCTGGGCTGGGTGGTGCTGCCGCAGGCGACGCGCATGGTGATCCCGCCCCTGACCAACCGCGCCATTGCGATCACCAAGATGACCGCCCTGGGCATGGTCATCGGCGTGCCCGACATTCTGGGACAGGCGACAACGGCGCAATCGTTCAGCGCCAATGCCACGCCTCTGACGCTGGCCGCAGTTGCCTACGTGCTGTTGTTCCTGCCGCTTGTGGTGTTTTCGCGCTGGCTGGAAACCCGGTTTTCCGGGGGGCGGGCCTGATATGGAGGCGGTCGTTCAGCAGTTCTTCAACCTCGACATCATGTTGAAATCGCTGCCGCTG
>JAACVA010000100.1:9409-10084 GCA_009992615.1 Rhodobacterales bacterium | reverse complement strand
AGAGAGCAGTTTCGCAGTTTCCGGATCCTGCACATTGAACGCCTGGCGCACGGCGCAGTTGGCGATCATGGAGCGAGCCTTGGGGTAGGTTTTCTGCAGCTGGTCCAGATCCTGGACGAATAACCAGAGTTTGGCGCCGTAACCGGCCAGATAGCCGATTCCTTCCTCGATGGGCCGCATGTAGCCCAGCGCCGGAAGCTCATCCAGCAGGAACAGCACGGGATTTTTCGGCCGGGCGTGGTTTCGGGTCATGGCTGCGGTTGCCAGCCCCGTCACCAGCCGCAGGAAGGGCCGGTAGGCCTCCAGATACTCCGGCGGGATGATGATAAAGACCGAAGCAGTCTCTTCCTTCAGGGATTCGAAGGAAAACGACGAAACCTCCGTGGCCGCCCGGAGTTCCGGGCTCTCAAAAAGCTCCGTCGCGCCCTGTGCCGTTGAGATGACGGCGGATCGCTCCTTCGGCTCCTTCTGGCTGAAGCCCTGCGCAATCCGGGCAGCGTTCGGGTGATGGCTGTTGGCCATTTTCGCCAGCGTCAGCTCGAACTCCTCCGCATCCACCATCAGCAGGTCCCGAAGGGTGCCCAGATTCTGGTCTCGGGTATCCCGGTGATAGCGCATGTGGAGGAGCAGGCCGGTAATCAGCGTCCGGGCCTCTCGCTCCCAGTGGTTGGCCTG
>JAACVA010000100.1:4792-9381 GCA_009992615.1 Rhodobacterales bacterium | reverse complement strand
GCGACCAGCCGCCCATGGTCGCGCACCGGCGAGAGCAACGAGGTGAAGGCAGGCACAGCGCCGCTGTTGCGGAAATACGAAAGGTCGTCGTCGTGGCTGATGATCGAGATGTCGCGCCCAAGACGCAACCCGTGGTCGTGGCAGGCGCGGCGCACCCCCATGGCCGTGATCATCGACGACGTAAGGATCGCGGTAGGCGGAGCGGCCAGCGAAAACAGCGCTGTCGCTGCGTCATAGCCGTTGAACTCGGTCATTTCGCCGCTGGTCATCAGGGCGGGATCTGGCGCGATGGAATGCTGGTCAAGCATGGAAAGATAGCCGCCGCGCCGCCGCGCTGCGAAATCCATGTCCTCCAATCCGTTGATCAGCGCGATACGGCGATGGCCCAGATCGATCAGAAACGATGTCGCCCGCGCAAAGGCGCGCCGGTTGTTCATGTCAAGCCAGTTGTATCCCTCGGTACCGTCGCCGAACCGGCCATGCACGACATAGGGCAGGCCCAACTCGTCCAGCAGGGCATGGCGCCCGTCGTTCAGACGCGGTGCGTGAACAATGATGCCGTCCACCGAATTGCGGGCGCGGATGTCGCGGTAAAGTTTCGCCTCTTCGCGCCCGGCGGTCACCGACAGCATCATTTCATAGCCGTGGCGCGCATAGGTTTCACCCGCCCCTGCAATGAAATCGGCAAAGACCGGGTTCATCATCTCATGGTGGGAACTCACCGGAATCACATGGGCAATCGCCATGCTGCGCCCGGTGGCCAGCCCCTTGGCCCGGGTGTTGGGGCTATAGTTGTGCAGTCGTGCTGCCGCCTGCACCCGTTCGCGCGTGGCTGCGTTGACCTCGGGATAGCCGTTCAGTGCCCGACTGACGGTTGTCTGGGACAGGCCCAGCACCCGGGAGAGTTCGCGCAGGTTCATCTATGGGCTTTCAAAGCGCTTTCAATTCCGGCCAACCTTAGCCAATGTGCGCGGCCGCGTCAAAGCCTGCCCATGCTGCGGTGCGGCATGTGAGATATGCCTTACATGTTGGTTTCGTTTTGTAAATGGTTATAGTGTCATTGACAGCGGTCTGTCGATGGGCAAGGTTCGAAGCGTTCAAAGCGCTTTGGTCCGAATCCATCGCGCGGTACATTGTATGCGCGGAACGCGCGGAATTCGGGAGGGAATTCACCATGAGAACGATGCTTCTTGCCGGTACGGCCGGCCTGGCTTTGACGGCGGGCATGGCCCACGCCGAGGCCCACATGCCCTTCGCCAAAGGCGAGGGCGGATTCAGTTGGGGCAGTCTTTCGGCGCTTGAGGGGACCGACCTGTCGGGCCAGCAGTTGACTGTGTTTGGCCCCTGGCTGGGCCCGGATCAGGGGTTTGTCGAGGTCGTGCTGTCTTATTTCGCCGACGCGACGGGCGCCGATGTGCGCTATGTCGGATCGGACAACTTTGAACAGCAGATCATGGTCGATGCCGAGGCCGGTTCGGCCCCCAATGTCGCGGTGTTTCCACAGCCGGGCCTGGCCAGCGACATGGCAAGTCGCGGATTTCTCACCCCGCTGGACGACGGCACTGCCGAGTGGATCAAGGAAAACTATGCCGCCGGTCAGTCGTGGGTCGATTTGGGCACCTATGCCGATAAAGATGGCGAGGATGCGCTGTTCGGGTTCTTCTACAAAGTCGATGTGAAATCACTGGTCTGGTACAGCCCCGAAAACTTTGAAGATGCGGGTTATGAAATTCCCGAGACCATGGAAGAGCTGAAGGCGCTGACCCAGCAGATCGTCGATGATGGCGCCACGCCGTGGTGCATCGGTCTGGGGTCGGGCGGGGCCACGGGCTGGCCGGCCACCGATTGGGTCGAGGACATGATGCTGCGCACGCAGCTGCCCGAAGTCTATGACCAATGGGTCAGCAACGAGATTCCGTTCAATGACGAACGCGTTGTAAATGCGATCGAGGAATTCGGCTTTTTCGCCCGCAACGATGCCTATGTCGCGGGTGGCGCGGGCGTGGTGGCCAGCACCGATTTCCGCGACAGTCCGAAGGGTTTGTTCGACTCACCGCCGCAATGTTACATGCACCGCCAGGCCAGCTTTATTCCCGCCTTTTTCCCCGAAGGCACCGAAGTGGGCCTTGACGCAGATTTCTTCTATTTCCCGGCCTATGCGGAAAAAGATCTGGGCAAGCCGGTTCTTGGGGCCGGCACGGTTTGGGCAATCACCAACGACAGCCCGGCGGCCCATTCTCTGATCCAGTTTCTGCAAACGCCGCTGGCGCATGAGCTGTGGATGGCGCAATCGGGTTTCCTGACGCCGCACATGGGCGCCAATACCGACATGTTTGCCGATCCGACGCAAAAGGCGCTGAACGATGTTTTGCTGGGCGCGACCACCTTCCGCTTTGATGCCTCTGACCTGATGCCCGGCGGCGTGGGTGCGGGTGCGTTCTGGACCGGCATGGTCGATTATGCCGGTGGCAAGGACGCGGGCGAAGTCGCAACCGCGATCCAGAACAGCTGGAACTCGCTGAAGTAAACTACGGTGATCTGCGGCCTGCCCCCGGTTGGGGGCGGGCCGGCCACAGAACGAGACGGGCCCGAATGCCCGCGTGAAAAGTTGCATAGGGGGGAAAGATGCATCCTGCATTCGCCGGGCTTTTGACGATCGTGATCGGTGTGGGCGGGTGTATCGCCTATTACTATTTTTCCAACCAGTTTCTGGACCGGGTGCTGTTCCCGCCCAAAGGGCCGAACGCCGGGCGCAACATCAACCGCGCCAATATGATCCGGCCTTGGCTGTTTCTGGCCCCGGCACTGATTGCCCTGGGGCTGTACCTGGCCTATCCGGTGGTCGAGACGCTGCGCCTGTCCTTGACCGACCGCAGCCAGGGCGGCGCCTTTGTGGGCCTCGACAATTACCGCCAGATGGCCAGCGAACCCAAGTTCTGGGAGGCGCTGACCAACAACTTTCTTTGGCTGCTGATCGTGCCGGCTTTTTCAACGATGTTCGGCCTGCTGGCCGCGCAGCTGACCGACAGGATCGGCTGGGGCGCGATTGCCAAGTCGCTGATCTTCATGCCCATGGCGATTTCCTTTGTCGGGGCGGCGGTGATCTGGAAACTGGTCTATGACACGCGGCCCATCGACCAGGAGCAGATCGGCGTGATGAACGCGATCTATCTGTCCCTCGGCGGCGAGGCGCCGAAGACATGGCTGACCATCCCCTTCTGGAACTCGATCCTGTTGATGGTGGTTCTGATCTGGATTCAGACCGGCTTTGCCATGGTGATCCTGTCGGCGGCCCTGCGCGGCATTCCCGAAGAAACGGTCGAGGCTGCCATTGTCGACGGCGCAAACCCGTTTCAGGTGTTCTTCCAGATCAAGATGCCACAGATCGCCAGCACCATCGTTGTGGTCTGGACGACGATCACCATCGTCGTGCTCAAGGTGTTCGACATCGTGTTCGCCATGACCAACGGCCAGTGGGAAACCCAGGTTCTGGCCAATTACATGTATGACAAGCTGTTCCGCGCCAATGACTGGGGCGTGGGGTCGGCCAGTGCCATGGTGATCATGCTGCTGGTGTCGCCGATCCTGGTCTGGAACGTCTACAACGCGCGCAAGGAGATGCGGTAACATGGATAACATCGCTGGCACCAAATCCTCGCTCACCTGGGCGGTGCATCTTTCGGTCGTTCTGCTGGTGGGGCTGTGGCTGTTTCCCACGGTCGGTTTGCTGGTCAGTTCGTTCCGCACCGCCGATCAGATCGCCACCTCGGGGTGGTGGCGGGCGCTGTTTCCGTCGGAACAAAACCTGGTTCTGCGCACCGGCGCGCCCAGCGACCAGACCCAGGAAGGCAGCCTGTATGTGATCGAGGGCAACCTGTTTGTCGAGGATGGCAAACCGCGCCCTGAGGCGACGATTTCGGTCTGGGGCATCACATCACAGGATATTGCCGCCTACAGCGCCGGCGACACCGCTGACAGGGGTGCGGATGGGCGTGTGACGGTTCTGGAGAATGGCGATTACCGCTTTGAAAAGGACTCCGCCTTTGAGGGGCGGCGGGGCGACCGGATTTTCGTGACTGCAAGGACGCCGCCGGAATTCACCTTGCGGAACTATCAGAACGTGCTGTTCGATCCCAGCAACCGGGAAGGTATGTCAAAGGCGTTCTTCAACACGCTGACGGTGACGATTCCAGCGACGATCATTCCGATCCTGGTGGCGGCTTTCGCGGCCTATGCCCTTGCGTGGATGGATTTTCCGGGGCGCGCCTTGCTGATTGCCGCGGTCGTGGCGCTGTTGGTGGTGCCGCTGCAACTGGCGCTGATCCCGCTGCTGAAGTTCCACAACGAAATCGGCATCGGCAAGGGGTATCTGGGGGCCTGGATGGCGCATACCGGATTTGGCCTGCCTTTGGCGATCTACCTTTTACGAAATTACATGGTCGGGCTGCCGCGCGACATCATTGAAAACGCCCGTGTCGATGGCGCCAGCGATTTCCAGATCTTCGTCAAGATCATCCTGCCGCTGTCCTTTCCGGCCCTCGCGTCCTTTGCAATCTTCCAGTTCCTTTGGACGTGGAACGATCTGTTGG
>JAACVA010000100.1:0-4768 GCA_009992615.1 Rhodobacterales bacterium | reverse complement strand
CAACCGGGGAAACCACGGTGATGACGAAACAGATCGTCGAACTGCTGGGCACGCGGGGCGGCAACTGGGAAATTCTGGCAACCTCGGCCTTTGTTTCGATTTCAGTGCCGCTGCTGGTGTTCTTTGCCATGCAGAAATATCTGGTGCGCGGCCTGCTGGCCGGCTCTGTCAAATAAGGTGAAATATGAGTTTTGTAGATCATCATTCCGACCCGGCCAAAATCGTCGGGTCGGTGGACAAGGATTGGTGGCGGGGGGCGGTGATCTATCAGATCTATCCGCGCAGCTATCAAGACAGCAACTGCGACGGCGTGGGCGATCTGGCCGGGATCATCCACCGGCTGCCCCATGTGGCGCGTCTGGGTGTCGATGCGATCTGGATATCGCCGTTCTTCCGCTCGCCGATGCTGGATTTCGGCTATGACGTCAGTGATTACCGCGATGTCGATCCAATGTTCGGCACGCTGGGCGATTTCGATGCGTTGATCCAGCGCGCCCACGACCTGGGCCTGAAGGTGCTGATCGACCTCGTGCTGAGCCACACCAGCGCCGAACATCCGTGGTTCAAGGAAAGCCGGGTCAGCAAGGAAAACCCCAAGCAGGACTGGTATGTCTGGGCCGATCCGAAACCCGACGGAACGCCGCCCAACAACTGGCTGAGCATCTTCGGCGGCTCTGCCTGGCAGTGGGACGGCGAGCGGATGCAGTATTACCTGCACAATTTCCTGGCCCAGCAGCCCGACCTGAATTTTCACTGCCCGGCCGTCCAGAACGAACTTCTGGATGTGGCGCGCTATTGGCTGGACCGGGGGGTGGACGGGTTTCGGCTGGATACCGTCAACTTCTATGTCCACGACGCGCAACTGCGCGACAACCCGCCGCTGGCGCCCGAACGGCGCAACGCCAACACCGCGCCAGAGGTTAACCCTTACAATTTTCAGGATCACCTGTACGACAAGACTCAGCCTGAAAACCTGGAATTCCTGCGCCGCTTGCGCGCCGTGATGGAGGAGTATCCTGCAATCACCAGCGTTGGCGAAGTCGGAGAAAGCCAACGTGGGATGCAGACCCAGCGCGATTATACCGCCGGCGACGATCTGTTGCACATGGCCTATGATTTTGATTTCCTGTCGGGTGTTTACCCATCGGGCAGCCGGATCAAGGAGGTGCTTGAGCGGTTCGACAGCATCGTCACCGAAGGCTGGGCCTGCTGGGCGTTTTCCAACCACGATGTGGAACGTCACCCCAGCCGTTGGAACATGACAGAAGAGGCACGCCGCCTGTACGCTGCGGTGTTGATGTGCATGAAGGGCACGATCTGTCTGTACCAGGGCGAAGAGCTGGGCCTGACCGAGGCTTATGTCTCCTATGAAGAGCTGCAAGACCCCTATGGCAAACAGTTCTGGCCCAAATTCAAGGGCCGCGATGGCTGCCGCACGCCGATGCCCTGGGTGCGCGACAACGCATATGGCGGGTTTTCCGATGCAAAGCCCTGGCTGCCTGTTGCGGTGGAGCATCTGGAACGGGCTGTGTCGGTACAGGAGTCAACGCCCGAATCGACGCTGGCCTTCTACTGCGCAATGATCGCCTTCCGCAAAACCCACCGCGCCCTTGCCAAGGGCAACCTGCGGATCATCGAGGCCACCGACGATATTCTGCTTCTGGTCCGATCGCTGGAGGGGCAAGAGGTGCTGTGCGCTTTCAATCTGTCCGATGGGGAACAGCCGCTGAACCTGCCCGCCGGCGACTGGCGGCAGGACAAGGGCGCGCCGTTCGACACCGATGCGGGCAATGCTGTTCTGCGGCCGTGGCAGGCCTATTTTGCCGTGAGGGAAACGGCATCCGAAACAACGATATAAGGGGAGAATGAGATGGCCGATCTGTTGCTGACGGATGTCGCCAAGACCTATGGTGGCACGGTGGATGTGCTTAAGAACATCAACCTTGACATCAAGACGGGCGAGTTGATCGTCTTTGTCGGCCCTTCGGGTTGTGGCAAATCCACGCTTTTGCGGATGATCGCGGGGCTGGAAAAAATCACCGGTGGCGAGTTGCAGATCGACGGGCAGGTTGTGAACGACGTGCCCCCGGCGCAGCGCGGTATTGCGATGGTGTTCCAGTCCTACGCGCTGTATCCGCACATGACGGTGCGCGACAACATGGCCTTTGCCCTGAAAATCGCCAAGAAAAGCAAGGCCGAGATCAACGATGCCATCGCCAAGGCCAGCAAGATCCTGCAACTGGAACCCTACCTCGATCGCCTGCCCAAGGCCCTGTCGGGCGGGCAGCGTCAGCGTGTGGCGATCGGTCGGTCCATCGTGCGCGACCCCAAGGTGTATTTGTTCGACGAACCGCTGAGCAACCTCGACGCCGCCCTGCGCGTCGCCACCCGGATTGAAATTGCCCAGTTGAAAGAGGCCATGCCGAATTCGACGATGATCTATGTCACCCATGATCAGGTCGAAGCGATGACCCTGGCCACCCGTATCGTTGTGCTGGCCGGTGGCGGCATTGCCCAGGTGGGCAGCCCGCTGACCCTGTACGAAAAGCCTGAAAATGAATTTGTCGCGCAATTCATCGGCTCACCTTCGATGAACCTGCTGCCGGGCAAGATCACCGGCGTTGGGGTGCAGACCACCATCGCAATGAATGGCGGCGGCGTGGCCGTTTCGGATTATCCGTCACAGCAGTCGGACATGGGCGCCTCGGTGAATGTCGGTGTGCGGCCCGAGGATCTGGTCGCGACCGAGGGCGATTTCATCTTTGAAGGCAAGGTCGGTATCGTCGAAGCCCTTGGTGAGGTGACCCTGTTGTATTTCGAAAAGGTCGGCGATGCCGATCCGGTGCTGGGCAAATTGCCGGGCATCCATTCGGGCCTGCGGGGCCGCAACGTGAGGCTGGGTGCGACGCCAGACAAGGTGCACGTTTTCCTCAAGGGCGAATCATTGTTGTATCGCGCGGGCGGGTTGGCAAAAACCGCGACGACGGACAATTTGAATGTCTCGGTACACTGAGGTCTTTTTATAACAAAAATTTACGCCCATCCGATGTGTTGGTGTATGTTTTATCGTTGAAATGCTTCGTTAACCCAGTCCGTGCAAGATCGCATCATGGATGTGATTTGGGACAGGCTCAGGCGGTCGGAATGGCAGGATGCCATTGGCGCGGCAGCGTTGCAGCAACAGTGGGATTATGGTGCCGTCGCGGCGCGGCTTGGGGGCGCCGTGCGGCGCGCTCAGGTGGTGATGCCCGGCGGGGCACAGTATTTTGTGCAATGTCTTGTCCGGCGGGTCGGCCCCCTGCGCTGTGTCTGGCACGGGCTGCCGACGCCGGTGGGCGCAGCTGTGGCGCAATCGCTGCGGGGCGAAGGGCCGCTGATCTGGGTGTCACCGGGCGGGGGTGGCCTGCGTGTGGCGGGCGCGCGCTGTCACGCGGTTCTGGATCTGACGGTGCCGGATTTGCGCTCAGGGCTGTATGGCAAATGGCGCAATCGTCTGGTCTTGGCGGAACGGCACGGCCTGCCGGTGATGCACAGCCATGATATGCCAGCTTGGCTGATTTCTGCGGAACGGGCACAGCAAAGGCGCGCGGGCTATCGCAACATGCCCACCCGTTGGATTGCCGCGTGGCAACGCTATGCGCCACACGGTCTGTTGACGCTGACCGCGGGCGCGCCCGATGCGCCCTTGGCCGCCGCTGCATTCCTGCGTCACGGCACCTCGGCCACCTATCTCATGGGTTGGAACGGCGACGAGGGGCGCCGTCTTTCGGCCCATAATCTCTTGATCTGGCAAGCTATGCTGCGCCTTTCCACCAGCGGTGTTCAGGTGCTGGACCTGGGATTGATCTCACCCGGCACGCCGGGCCTGAACCGGTTCAAACGCGGCACCGGGGCAAGCCTGCGTGTTCTTGCGCCGGTGTCCGCGCGCCTCGTGGGTCGGGGGGATGTGGCCCTGTTGGCGCACCCCCCCTCTGATCACGCCATAGATGGCAACCACAACACAATGGCCGGAAACGCCACCAGACCGGCAATGGTCAACGCATCGGCGACAAAGAAGGGTGCCACGCCCTTGAACACGTCCTGCACGCTGATGTCGTCACGCACCCCTGCCACGACGAAACAGTTCAACCCGATCGGCGGCGTAATCAGGCAGAATTCCGCCATCTTGACCACAAGGATGCCGAACCAGATGGCACACATCGGCCCTGACATGCCAAAGGCGCTGTCCGCCGCAGAAACATTCAGCCCACCGTTCAAGGCCATCACCGCCGGATAGACAACCGGCAGCGTCAGTAGCAACATTCCAATCGCATCCATGAACATGCCCAGCACCGCATAAGCCAGAAGGATGAGAACAAGTGTCAGCATCGGAGATTGTTCAAGCCCTGCGATCCAGTTGGCAAAGGCCAGTGGCAGATCGGCAAAGCCAAGGAACCGCACATAGATCAGAACGCCCCAGATGATGGTGAAAATCATCACCGACAGCTTGGCGGTTTCCAGAAGGGCGCTTTTCAATTCGCCCCAGCGCATTCCGTTCTTCAGCGCGATCAGGAACACCACGAAGGCACCCAGCGCGCCGCCCTCGGTGGGGGTGCCCCAGGCATCGCCGCCAAAGGGATTGTAAATGAAGAATATAATGATCACGACGACAAACAGGATGGGCAGGGCCGGGGGCAGTGAGGCAAACCGTTGGGTCCAAGTGAAACCACGCACGGGCGGTCCGAACCGGGGCAGGATCAGGGCCATGCCGATGATCAATCCGGCATAG
>JAACVA010000316.1 GCA_009992615.1 Rhodobacterales bacterium | reverse complement strand
GATCGTGCTGGTAGAACTCGGTCGCGGCCTCGGCATCGGGCAGACCGTTGAAATCGGCGAACATGTCGAACTGCGGCGCATCCTCGGCAGCCTTAGCGCGGGTGGCGGAGACGCGCTTCAGATCGTCGATGATCGCCTTGGGGTGCACCTTTTCCTGAATATAGAGCGGCGGCGCCTGCACGATCAGGTCGGACCAGTCCGCCATATCCTTGCCGCGCCAGACAAGCTGCGGATCCAGATCGCGGTTGCGGCGTTCGTAGGCCAGCTGGATCGGGGTCTTGTCCTGCTCGCGCATGATGCTCTCGAACTCCGCCGTCGGAATGTTGCGGCGCGTGGCGTCATGGGTGAGGGTTTCGACCTCGATGGGTTTCTTGGCCATGGGTCAGCCCTTCTGTTCTGTGCCGGTCACCCGGCGAAACTTGGTGCCGTCCTGAATGAGGTGCTCAGCAATCTGACTGCGCCCCACATCGGTCAGCGTGAATGCTTTATCTTCGACCACCAGAAGGCCAGCCGTGTGAAGCGAACGCATGATGGCGCGGTCAGGGTAAATCCAGCCTTCATGCACAGCGAGACCTTTCATCGGAAGAACCGGCCCGAACACCTCGAGATATGCGACAAGGTAGGCCTGATCGCGGGGCGTATCCTCTTCATGCGTCCTGTCTGCCTCATACCACCAGTCGATGGTTTCTGCGTCATAATTGGGTTTGGCGTTATGAGTCTTGTTGGTCGAGGGTTCTTTCCCGTCGATCAGCAGGCACCACTCCTTGAGCGTTTTCCGGAAGTTGCTGAATCTGGGCCTCATTCGACAAGCACCTCGCCTGCGCCGAGGGTCTCCAACAGCTTCTCGAACTCGGCCTCCATTTCGTACACGGCCGTGAACTCCGCAAATGCCCAACGCCCAAATTTTTCGAGGTTATTGACGCCCGGCACCCAGTAGCTGCGCATGGTGTTGGCCTTGTCCTTGGCATCCTCGCCGCGATAGCCCTTGACCTCGACGATCAGGTTCAGCGGGTCGGGTTTGTCGTCGGCGGTGCGGCGGCCATCGTCGATCTGGACGATGAAGTCGGGGATGTATTTGTGCGGCGTGGAGCCGGTGAGATAGGGCACTTCCAGCCCGAGCCCCTGGTTCTTGACGTAGGACAGAACCGCAGGGTGGCTTTCCGCGACCCGGGCGAACTCTGCCTCCCACTCGCTGTCGCAGACCACCCAGTTGACGTGGGATTTGTTCGGCGCGGTCTGCCAGCGCAGTTCCTTGGAGGTGGTGAAGTTGACGAAGGCGGTGGTGCCAGTGGGGTTGTAAGCGTCGAGGATCGCTTTGACCGGGCGTTCGCCTTGCAGGGTTTCGGTGATGGCAGCCTTGATCCGCTCGGCCGCCATATCGGCGATTTCCTTGTAGACGAGCTGGGCCGGATAAGTGCCGTCGGTGCATTTCAGATAACCACCGTCCAGCCACTGGCGGGTGATGCGCTTCAGCTGGCCAAAGAGGTGCAGCTTGGGTTCCTCGCCGGGGTCGCGGTATTTGGTATAAAGAAGGTGCCGCGCCAAATGAAACAGGATGGTGGACGAGCGCATGTCTTCCAGGTGTGACAGGGTCAAATCCACACCTTCACCAATGATACCTTGATTGGTGGTGCTGGACGGGCCAAGGAGTTGCGGGGTCAGTTCAAGCACATGGTCGGGCCCGAAGTTCGCCTCAAGCCGTTCATCGGGAAGTTCGACACGATAGCCCTCGACCCGGGGGAAGGTAATTTCCAGCGCATCCCGGTCGGGTTTGACGGCATGGACGCGGACGGTTTCGCGCGGCTTGGCCGGGGGAGACACTA